>CAZHBC010000112.1:0-4363 GCA_964530715.1 uncultured Sutterella sp.
TTAAAAGTTCAATGAGCGCATCGCTCATTGCATTACTTGCTTCATCGATGAAGACGGAGACGCGTTTAGGAGGGAGTCGGTTGTTGTAGCGATAGGCGGCAAGGCTAGCGAGGTCTGCCAAGAAAAGAGTTGCAAGAGAGGAGGCCGTGTAGGAGTCTGCTAAGGCATCTGTTGCAATGTAGAGAACGTCAGAATTTTCCACAACACTTTGAAGGCTGACAGAGGGAAGAAAGGGATTCTTTTCATCTTCCGTGAGAGTCCGTTTGAGGTTACCTGCAGTAAGGCTTGCTAGGAGCGGAAGAAGGCTTGCCCGAAGTTTTGCCTCGTGTTCGCTATTTCCCCTAAGTAGGGTGACGCCTTCTTTTAACCCTGTGCGGATAGCTTCATCCGTAAGAGGCGCAGTTGCTAGGAGGTTTTCGAGCGCAAAGGCAAGTTTTTCTTTACTCGAACGGGCAGTCGATAGCGCTTTTCCCTTTTCAATTGCATCACGCGTAAAAACGCGCTCAGAGAGCTTCATTACCGTTGTTTCCGCATCTGTTGCGATGATTCTTTCTACGAGAGCGACGGTGGGTTTTTCCTTTAAGGCAAGTAGGAGCGTGACGGCAACGAAGACCGCCCGCCAAGCAAAAGCCGCGAAGGGCCCTGTTTCTTTAAGACACGCTACGAGGCGACTTGCAATTTCCGAAGGGCGGGTGAAGTTTGCCAAGGGGTTTATGTGCACAGACGCCGCAGAGCTCGGATTAAAGACGTAAGGCGGTGGCCGACGAGAAAATTCCGTCGCTCTCTCGATAGCCGCAAGAGTGCGAGGGCTATTTTTGGGATCGATCACAATGACAGCCTCTCCTTTGAGAATCGCCTGGGTGATTAGGAGTGTTAGGAGTACGCCTTTCCCTGACTGCGTCGTTCCAACGATAAGGGTTCCGCCTTCAAGCGCTTTTTCACTTACGGTAATAGCCTCTTCTCGTTCGCTTATGCCGTGAAGCCACCCAGAACCAATCGCTCCTGGGTCTTTTGTTCGCCTCATAAGTAGGAGAGTACTAAGTAGGCGCGTGGGGGCAAAGTCCTCGGGAAGCGCTTTCGTAACGCGATAGGCAATCCGAGCCTTCGCTGGGTCCCAGAGGAATCCTTCCCCAAGATAAACAGAATCCTTCGGGTGGGTTTCTTTAAGTTTTACGAGACTCTCGATATCAATGAAACTTAAGTCTCGTCCCAAGAGTCTTGCTCGAGCGCGAAGGATTTTGAGCGCCTCAGTAAGTCTCGTAAAGCCCAAAAGGAGCGCTGCTGTTGCAAGGATACCTGTGGGTTCCGTTAAGAAATTTAAGAGAGTTTTAAGAGCCTCTTCTCTTAAAGAAAACGCCTCGACTTTAACTTCATAGATAAGGTAAAGGAGCACGGCACCAAGCCAAAGAGCAGAACTTAAAAGGAGCCCCGCGGTATTTGAAGAAGTTGCATCTGGGTGAGTGTCTTTCTGAGTCATGCGGTTCCTATCCTTTAAAGCGAGACCTGCGTTTCAAGTAGCCACTGCAATTCCTCTCTTGCGCGAGCTAGCCTTGGCAGTACTAGCGTTTCCGCTGGGGCAGGTTCCGAGAGAATGTCGACTAAGGATCGGGAAATCTTTTCTTCTGCCCGAAGTGCCCTCGCTATTGCGCGGGATGTGTGCCAAAGGTCTCCCCGGGCTCGGTTTAAGAAAATCACGCCTTCAACTAAGTGCATCTCTCCTGTGTCTTTATCCGTGCAGTATCGCTTAATGACGGCGTTTTTAGGTTCTGGATTGGTGAGTTTCTCTCCCGCGTAGAGTGCATTGCAAAGCGTTAAGAGTTCGAGTGTTGCGGCAGTGAAGACGTTGGCCTTTATCATGGCTTCGATGGGGATAAAGACGCCTAAGGGAGATTGCCCCACGGAGACTTCATCTTCTTCGGTGACTTTCCTGTTAATGGTGTTATCTAGGATAAAGAAGCGCTCTTCTTTGGGCTTTCTGTAGCTTGCGGCAAGGGTGCTTGCGACAAGACGAGAAAAGCATGCAATCTCATCGTCATCAAAAAGACTTGGGAGCAGGAATTCAAAACCCTGCCAGAAAAAGCTAAGCCCTTTTTTCCTTTCACCGTTTTCTCGTACGGTAAGTTTTTCAAAGACTGGAGGCGCTTCTCCTCTCGCATAAAGGATTTTTAGGAGAGTACTTTTTAGCGGTTCAAAAACCTCTACGGCAACTTCGAATTTATCTGGTGCAGAGTCGTCCGCCCGATTGGGAAGAAGAATGCGAAGCGGGGCACCGAGCAACGCTGCAGCTTGAAGTGTTTTAAGAGATGTGTCGGTTAGCCTTGTAAGAGTTTTCTTTAGGAGAAAGCCCCTTTTTTTCGTTTGGATAAAGGCGCTTAAAGGAAGCCTAAGGGTTTCGAGAATGAACTCTACCTGGCTCTTCCAAAGTGTGGGTGTCTTTTCTTCCTTAAGTAGGGTAAGTAGCAGGAAAAACTCTTCTTTTCTTAATTGATCGGGAGGCACCAAATCGCAGAGAGCTCGAGTGAGGGTAAAGAGCGTCGTTCTATCTTTTTTAGATAAATCGCGGGCTTTAAAGAGACTCGCTTTAAAGCCCGTGAGAAGCGCCTCCTTTGCAAAGAGTGCCGCGGTAAAGAGGGTAGCCTTGGGGCATTTTGTGTAGGCAAGAATTGCAAAGGCAAGGGAGTCTTCTTTAAAGGCGGGGAGCCTCTCGGAAATTTCTGCGATTCTCTTGAGTTCTTCACGTTCTTCTTCGGTTGCGGCTCTTTCTCGCGCAAAAGATAACGCCACACGGAAAGGCCTCCCACACCAGGGGGTCTCACTTAAATGCGTTGTAACTTTCGCGCTTTGCATAGGGGTTTTCAAAAAGTTTTTTCAAAAGAAGGCTTTCACAAAAAGGGAGGGGGCACTTTTTGTGAAAACCCTTTTTCCGCCCGAAAGAGTCAATCGGAGGACTCTTACGGACGGAGTAGAAAGGGGTACCTACTTCTCTTTAAAGGTAAACGACTTCCAAGAAAGAAAAAAGCGTAAAGCCAAAGGGTTTCGTTACTTCTAGGAAGTAGAAGTGACAAAGACCTCTTCCGGTGGGTTATCCATCGTGGGCTTTATTTTTCTTTGATCTTGGGAGTTAGGGAGACTTTTATTTTGGGTAAGAAATGCGAAGAGTGTCGCTTTTCTTATTTTGGCGGGATGCTTGGGCGACTTACTTTAGAGAATCTTTGCAAACTCAAAGTGTGCGAGTTGCTGCAGATAATCTTTTTCTGAAGTGCCAAGGCCCGCGGTAAGAGCAAGCGAGAGGGCAGCTTCCACGAGATCGGTGGCCTTCGTGTGACTCTTTGCGTTTTCTCGCATCTCAAAGTAGATACCAAGAAAGCGCTCAAGAACGCGGCTTGAGATCGGGTGGATGCAGACTGCGTCATTCTCTTCTCGGGACTTCCTTGCAAACCTTACGGCTGCATCGATGGCCTTTTTTTCAAAAGCCCCGAAAGCTTTCCCGAAGTGTGCGGCAAAGCGGGTGAACTTCTCAACGAGCATTGCAACTTCTTTTTCGCTCTCAAGATAATCCATCCGTATGTGCCAACAACGGTCAACGACGCTAGCGTCTTGCCCATTGCGCGCAAGGTAGAGGCTACTCTCAGAAGCAGGTGCCGTGTTATCCGTGATGATGACACGGGTATTGGCGTGCCGTTTGAGGACCTCTCCTGTGCGCTCGTTTACTATCGCATCGCCCTCAAGGATATCGTTTGCCGATACCCAAACCTCCGCAGGCGCTAGGGTGAACTCGTTTATGACGAGTGTGAGCCCATGGCGCCACGCTAGGCTCGCCGGGCCATCTTGCCACGAGAAGCCTCCGCCATCTGCGACCGTAAAGTTTCCAATAAGGTCGTTTTTATCCATGCGGGCTCTACAGGTAAGCGTGATTGCCGGAGCATTTAGGCGCGCGAGAAACTGCATGACACCGCTTGTTTTTCCGCACCCAGTGGGGCCAGAAATAAATAGCGGCGCGCACGTATCTTCCCACTCCCACCACATCTTCATTTTTTCAAAGAAAGCAGCATCGAACGCATGTGCTACGTCGATTCGGGCGATTCTTCCGAAGCGTGTGGGTTGATCTTTAAAGCCATGGACCGTTTTCTCGGAATCGAATCCGAACTTTCGGGCCGAAATCTCATCGGTAAATTGCATCATGATTTTGTCCTTTATTTGCTTAAGGGTTAGAAGAAAACCCCAGGCAAGAAAGCGCAATCCCACTGATGCGTCCGAATAAAGATTCCCGCGGGACAACGCCCGCGAGGGGTCAGGTTGTGAGTTCTTTCCTTTTCCCAAAAAATTGTGGGAACGGCGAAAAGAATAAGGCCGTTGAAACTAA
>CAZHBC010000113.1:0-4254 GCA_964530715.1 uncultured Sutterella sp.
GCCTTTTTAAAGTCAACTGCCGCAGGAAACGTATGAATGATGTCTCCCATGGAGGAAGTGCGAACTAAGAGAATTTTTTGCGGCATAGGAGCACAGTGAAAAAACGTTTTTCTTTGGGAAACCCTATTTTAGAGGAGGCTTTATAGAGCTCGCAAAACCATAAAAGCCAAAAAACTTGGGCAAAACTCGCATCAATATGCGTAAATTGCCCTTTTTGGCATGTCGTACGAGGCAAAATTTCCGCCATAATATCGCCTACAACAATTTTCTTTCGAGCGGCTTTGGAGGCATACCGATATGACGCACGCACTTGTTACTTATTATTCCCACGCGGGACATACGGCGCGAATTGCACGCGTTATTTGTGAAACCATTCAAGCCGAAGGCGTTGACTGCGACCTGATGGATATGGCTGAAGCCTCTCGCGAAGGTGTTGTCTGGGAAAAATATGACTTGGTTATCGTAGGTGCTGCGATTATCTATGGCGTCTATAACAAAATCGTTTGGGAATTTATTCACCGTTACCAAGCAAAATTAGATGCGCGTGCCAATAGTTTCTTTAACGTCACAGTTGTTGCTCGCACTCCCTACAAAGCAACTATCGAAGGGAACCGTTACATGCAACGGTTCTTGCAGAAGTCGCCCTGGAGACCGAAGGATTTAAAGTGCATTGCTGGTAAGGTCGACTATCCGAACTGGAACTGGTATCAGAAACTTGCCATCCAGATGATTATGAAAATGACAAAGGGACCAACAGATCCCACATCTGTCATCGACTACACCGATTGGGATGATGTGAGAGCGTATGCGAAACACTGTCTTACGCTTATCAGTCGAAGAAGAGTCGTAGAGACCCCCGCTCAAAAGGTAGAGTCTACGGTTGTCGTTGAGAAAAAAGAAGTCGTTGCCATCGTTCCTGAAACGAAAGCGGAGACCACGGCTCCCGCCACAAAGAAGGTTACAAAACCACGCGTAGCAAGAAAAGCCAGAACGACAAAGAAAGCGCCCGTAGAAAAGAAGGCGTCAGAAGAAAAAGAAGTAGTCCCAACAGAAGAGACCGCAACGCCAGCTGTTATGGCTAAGGAGAGTACTGCAACTGAAGCGCCTGTGGCAGAGCCCGTAGCAAAGGCTACGAAGCCCGCGGCAAAGCGTAAGGCTGCACCTAAGAAGACTACGAAAAAGGCCGCTTCCGACGAGAAGGCCGCCTCGTAACGTTCTTTCCTTTACCCTTAAAGGACATTTTTAGAAATGAATTCTTACCCGTGGCTTAGCCACTATGCTTCGGGTGTTCCGGCTGAAATCAATCCGGACACCTATGCTTCGATTCCTGCCCTCTTTGATACAGTCGCAGAAAAGTTCGGTTCCAATACAGCGCTTGTTTGCTTAAATAAAAAAACAAGCTACAACGAACTGATTCGCTTATCAAAAGACTTTGCAGGGTACTTGCAGAGTCTTCCTGGAGTTGGTCCCGGAGACAGAGTTGCAATCATGATGCCGAACCTTACGCAATACATGATTGCGATGTTGGGAATTCTTCGTGCTGGCATGATTGTCGTGAATGTAAATCCCCTTTACACCTCGCACGAACTCTCGCACCAGTTAGTCGATAGCGGCGCCAAAGTTGTCATCATTATTGAAAACTTTGCGAAGACCCTAGAGAACGCGATTGAAGGCACTGCGGTTAAACACATCGTCACAACGAAAGCAAGCGACATGCTTTGCTTTGCAAAGAGGGTAGCAATCGATTTTGTCCTTCGCAAGGTAAAGAAACTTGTCCCAGAATTTAACCTTCCAGGACACGTGAATTTCCGAGAAGCCTTAAAGAGAGGTCACGCGCACGGCTTCACTGAGCGGGAACTTAAAAATACCGATGTCGCTTATCTCCAGTACACAGGCGGCACCACAGGGATTGCTAAGGGCGCGATGCTCACACACAGGAACCTTCTTGCCAATGTTGAGCAGACTGGCACATGGATTTCTCAGACGTTTGAAGCAGGAAAAGAGCGCATCATGACGGCGCTCCCTCTCTACCACGTCTTTAGTCTCACAGCGACCTTGTGCTTTGCTAAGCACGCGAGTCTTCAGGTCTTGGTCCCCAATCCCCGAGACATGAAAGGCGTTGCAAAATTGATGCAAAAGTGGCGTTTCACGGCATTTGCTGGCGTAAATACGCTCTTTAATGGCATGCTTCACAATAAGGAATTCTGCGCCTCCCCCTTTAGCCAATTAAAGATGGTCTGTGGTGGCGGCACACAGGTACAGAGAACTGTTGCGGAACGCTGGAAAGAAACCACGGGGAAAAGCATTCTTGAAGCTTACGGGTTAACGGAAGCAAGTCCCGGGGTCTGCGGGAATCTTCCGAATGCGCCTTGGGATGGATCTGTTGGGTATCCGCTTCCCTCTACCATTGTCTCGATTCGTGGAGAAGGCTTCAAAGACTTGGGAACCTGCGCAAATCCAGAAGAAATTCCTGAGCACACGGGAGAGATTTGCCTTAAAGGTCCACAGGTGATGGCAGGCTACTGGGAAAAGCCCGAAGAAACCGCAAACGTCATGGTTGACGGGTGGCTACGGACGGGTGACGTGGGCTACATGGATGCCACTGGCAAAGTCTTCATTACTGACCGTAAGAAAGACCTTATTATCGTTAATGGCCTAAATGTCTATCCCAATGAGATTGAGGGCGTCATCGCTTCAATGCCAGGAGTCCTCGAGTGTGGTGTTGTCGGTGTTGCCAATCCCCGCGTTGGAGAAACCGTTAAAGCGGTAATTGTGAAGAAAGATCCGTCTCTTACGAGGGAAGATGTTGTGAAGTACTGCCGCGCAAGACTCACAGGATACAAAGTCCCCCGCTCTATCGTCTTCGTGGAGTCTCTCCCAAAGACAGCGGTTGGAAAGATCTTAAGGCGTGACCTGAAGAGTATGCGTGAAGCTGACTAAAGCCGTACCGCTAAGGAAACTGAAGGCGACAAGGTTCAGAGCCCTGCCGCCTTCTTTATTTCGTGCGGTGTTTTGAAACGCCTCGCTTCTCTAGCTTGCGAAGAATTTCTTCATCTTATCTAAGAAGGTGGTTCTCTGCGGAGAGTGCTTGTCGCCTCCTTCCTGTAGGGACTCATCAAAGTCTTTTAGAAGTTTCTTTTGCTTTGCAGAAAGTTTCACTGGCGTCTCAACATACACATGCACATAGAGGTCTCCCTTCTCGTGCGAGTGAACATTAGGCACACCTTTACCCCGTAGGCGGAAAACCTTTCCAGTCTGAGTCCCTTCAGGGATTGTGATTCGAGCCTGCGTATCTAAAGTCGGCACCGTCACTTCACCGCCTAAAGCCGCAGTTGCAAAGCTCACAGGGAGATCTGCATGCAGGTCATCGCCATCCCGCTGGAAAATCTCATGCGGCTTAATAAAGATTTCCACATAAAGATCCCCATTTTCTCCGCCACGAACCCCAGGCTCCCCCTTACCAACAAGGCGGATACGTTGCCCATGATTGATACCAACTGGAATGTCGATTTCGAGAGTCTTGGTTTTTCTGACGCGTCCTTGACCGCGACACTCTGGACAAGGGTCAGAAATAATCTCTCCTGTGCCGTGGCAGTAGGGGCAGGTCTGCTGCACCTGCAGGAACCCGTGACTCATACTGATAGTTCCTGTGCCGTGGCAATGCGGACAGGCTTTCTTCCCAGTCCCAGGCTTACAGCCTGAACCGTGGCAAGTCGAGCACTCTTCCCAAATAGGAACGCGGATATCGGTCTTAGCGCCGTGAACCGCTTGTTCGAGAGTCACTTCCAGGGAATAACTTACATCGTTACCCCGAACGCTAGCGGAACGCCGTGCGCGGCCACCGCCTGCAGCGGCACCAAAGATTTCGCTAAAGATGTCACCAACATCTCCAAAGCCACCCATTCCAGCGCCGCCAAAGCCTCCGAAGCCACCCGCACCTGCTGCGGCGCTCGGGTCAACACCCGCCTTACCGAAGCGGTCATAGGCGGCTCTCTTTTGCGGGTCAGAAAGAATCGAGTAGGCTTCGCCTACCTGCTTAAACTTCTCTTCTGCGGCCTTATCCCCGTTATTTCTATCGGGGTGATAACGCATTGCGAGGCGTCGATAAGCCTTCTTGATTTCCTCGTCGCTTGCGCCCTTGGCAACGCCAAGTACCTCGTAATAATCCTGATCGGCCATGGTTTTCTGTCCTGCTCTTAAAAATAACTTTGGGTCGAGTGCACTTTTTGCGCACGCTCGACCCTAAAAAAGAAG
>CAZHBC010000114.1:0-4243 GCA_964530715.1 uncultured Sutterella sp.
AGAAAGAGGGGATCTTTTTTCGGATCTGTAAGTGGGTTTAAAAAGGACTTCCCCACAAAATAACGCGCATAGGCGGTGTTTTCTGCGCCTTTACCGAAAACGTTCTGTTCTTTGAATTTTTCTTCGTTCATATTTTTCCCTCTCTTTAGAGGGGCGTGATTCTATCCCTTTGAACCGCTATGCGCTCTTCCCTCTCCGTATAATGCGCTATACATTTCCTTTTGTTTTGAGAGTAATTCCATGGCCATCTCTAGACGTTTACTTTTGTGTGCGCTTCCAGCTGCCCTTCTTACCGGTTGCGGCTTTCACTTGCGTGGGAACTTCACTCTACCCTTTGAGACACTTTGCTTGGACATGGAAGAGAACTCGAAATTCACTGCAACATTAAGCCGCATGCTTCGCGCCTCAAGTAACGTCAAACTTGTTTCTGACCCCACGACGGCAGAGGCTATTCTTCGTGTAACAAAGAACACTTCGAGTCGCGATGTCCTCTCTTACAGCACTTCGGGACGTGCCCGCGAATACCAATTAAAAAATGTAATCACCTTCACGGTAACAACGCCTGATGGCCGCGAGTATCTCCCAGCGACAACGCTTACTGCACTTCGAGACATCACATATGATGAAAGCGACTACTTAAGTCGTGACGACGAAGAGGCGATGATTAAGAATGAAATGCAAAACGATCTCATCAGCCAAATGATTCGTCGCATTGAGCGTGCAAAACCCTTAGCCGATAAGTCTCACTAAAAGGAGTGTTGCCGCGTGCGTGCAAAAGATCTTGCCGGACGACTCAAGAGCAATGCCATCGCACCGCTCTGGTTTATCACAGGAGAAGAGCCGCTACTGATGATTGAAGCGGCCGATGCGATTCGTGCGCACGCCCACGCCTTGGGCTACGAAGAACGCGAGGTGCTCAATGCCTCTGCGACGTGGGATTGGACACTTCTAGAGAATTCCTGCCGAGAGATCGGTTTATTTTCGCCTAAGAAAGTCATCGAATTGCGTCTAGCGAGTTTTAGACCAGGCGTTAAGGGAGCAAAAGCCCTCGCGGAACTCGCAAAGATGCCGCTTGAGAATGTTGTTGTCATCGTTTCGATGCCTTACGACTGGACGGTGAAGAAGCTTGCTTGGTTTAAGAGTCTATCGGTAGCCTCAGAATTTATCGAGTGCAATCCTGTTACCGCTAAGGAACTTCCCGCCTGGTTTACAGAGCGCTTTCACGCTCAGGGGCAAGAAATCGATGAAGAGGCAAAAAAGATTCTCACAGAAAAATGTGAAGGAAATCTTCTTGCCGCAAAGCAGGAACTTTTGAAATTAGCCTATCAATATCCCGAAGGAACAACAATTACGGCTGCGATGGTTCGAGATGCCGTAAGTGATGTCTCGCGCTTTGATGCAACAGCGCTCCTCGATGCAATACTCTTTGGGGACGCCGCTCGAGCGATGCGTATTCTTGACTCTCTAAAGGCAGAAGGAGAGGTCATCCCCAATGTCACTTGGATGCTTGCTGACGAAATCCGTTCTGCGGCACGCGTTGCAGCCTTAGTGAAAAAAGGAATGACGGTGGATTCTGCTCTTCGCAGTTCTGCCGTTTTTGGCTTAGATAAAACAAAGCGTGTTCGTGCGCTTGTCGCCCGAGCCTCAGAAAAAAAACTGCAATCTGCGCTCATCCTTCTTGGCGACATAGACAGAATTGGAAAAGGACTTGTTGTAGCGAAGCGCGACGCAGACCCGTGGCTAGAGTTAGCTAGTCTCGCAGCGTTTCTTCGCAAGGCCTAAAAGGAGAAATCCCCTATGGAAGAACAAAACGATGCCATGCATGAGCTTGTCTGCTCGATGGGACGTGCGGCAAGAAAGGCAAGCGCAAAAATCGGTGCTTCTTCTCTAGAAAAGAGAAATGCCGCCCTTCTTGAATTAGCTCGCTTAATTCGAGAAAAGAAACCTCAAATCGAGGAAGCCAACAAAAAAGACCTTACCCGCGCTCGGGAGAACTCTTACCCAGCGGCATTCATTGACCGCTTAACCCTAACCGATGCGATTATCGAATCGATGGCTTCGGGCGTTGAAGCAATTGCGAAGCTTCCTGATCCCGTTGGAGAAATCACAGAAAAGCGGCGCCAAACTTGTGGCATAGAAATCGCTCGCATGCGTGTTCCGCTTGGCGTCCTTGCCATCATCTTCGAGTCCCGGCCCAATGTGACAATCGATGCAGCAGCTCTTAGCATTAAATCTGCCAATGCCGCCATTCTCCGTGGGGGAAAAGAAGCCTTCGAGAGTAACCGCCTATTGGGTAGTCTCGTGCAGGCCGCTCTTGCGAAAGCTGGGCTCCCTGAAGAAGCGATTCAAGTCGTGGGAACCACAGATCACGCCTTCGTGGGAGAACTCATCCGAGCTACAGAATATATCGACGTTCTGATTCCTCGCGGAGGAAAGAAACTCATTTCTCGCTTAGAGACGGAATCCCGTATTCCGATGATTAAGCACTTAGATGGCATCTGCCACACCTATGTCGATAAAGATGCTGACATTGCTATGGCTGTGAGCGTCACAGATAACGCTAAGACGCAACGCTACGCGCCCTGTAATGCCACGGAGACTCTCCTCGTTCACGAGGCCGTTGCAGAAGCTTTCTTACCTCTAATCGGAAAAATCTTCTCCGAAAAAGGTGTTGAAATGCGTGTTACGGAAAGGGTCGGTGCCATTCTCGATAGGGCAAATTTGCCACACGTTCCTGCAACAGAAACTGACTGGAAAACAGAATACAACGCCCCGATTATTTCGATTGCGACAGTTGCAAGTCTTGATGAAGCCATCGATTTCATCAATACAAATGGCTCGAAACACACCGATGCCATCATTACAGAAAATGAGGAAAGTGCGGCTCGTTTCTTGCGAGAAGTCGATTCAGGGAGCGTAATGCATAACTGCTCGACCCGCCTAGCCGATGGCTTTGTCTACGGGCTCGGGGCTGAAATTGGTATTAGTACGGGTAAATTACACGCTCGGGGTCCTGTTGGGCTCGAGGGGCTTACCTCACTGAAGTACGTTGTCTACGGACACGGCGAAGGACGGCACTGATGAAAAAGAATACCTACTTTGCGCTTTGTCCCTTGGGGCTTGAAGAAATTCTTTCTCGAGAGCTTCTTGCCGCTGGGGCTGAAAAAACAAAACCTACACGCGCAGGCGTGGAGTTCTACGCTACAGAGGCTGCGGCTGAGTACGCATGTCTCACGAGTCGCATTGCGAGCCGCATTCTTCTTAAGCTCGATGTGAGTGACTACTACGACGAAGAAGACATTTATAACTTTGCCTGTAGAACGAAGTGGGAACTGTATTTCGATGCAACAAGTTCGATTCGTGTTGATGTCACGGCGCACCGCTCCCCGTTGCAGTCATTGGATTTCACGCTACTGCGCATCAAAGACGGTATCTGCGATCGCTTTAACCACTTCACAGAAATGCGCCCGAATGTTGACCGCGCAAGACCCGACGCGAGGATTTTTGCGCACATCGATCCAACACACTGCACCTTCTACTTAGACCTCTGCGGAGAGGCACTTTTTAAACGCGGTTGGAGGCGCGATAAGGGAGAGGCGCCGCTTAAGGAAAATCTTGCCGCGGGTCTCCTTGCTTTAAGCGGTTGGACTGCGGACGTACCTTTGGCAGACCTTTTCTGTGGCTCGGGAACGATTCCCATCGAAGCGGCTTCAATTGCAACGAATATGGCGCCAGGCCTACACAGGCACTTCCTTTTTGAACGTTTTAAGGGCTTTGATAAAGACCGCTTTGAAGAAGTCCGTGAGGATGCAAAGGCCGCTGTCAACCTCTATGCGCCTTTACAAATTCAAGCTTCAGACATTAGTTCTATCGTTGTGGGGAAAGCTCAGGAAAATGCCCTTTGCGCTGGCCTTGCTCCTCTTATCGAAAGCGGAAAACTCGCTTTTGAAGTCGCGGATGCTAGAGAGGCTAAGCCTAAGGTTCCCAACTCCTTACTCGTGAGCAACCCTCCGTACGGAGAACAGTCGAATCCAAAATCTGCCTCGGTTTCTTCGATGATGAAAAACGTTGCGGATAACTTAAAGCGCAATTGGGCGCCTTCCGTCGCTTGGTTCCTCACAAGTGACAGGACGCTACCTCGAGAGATGCGCCTGTCGGAGGCGCGGAAGATTCCGCTCTTTAACGGGCCACTTGAATGTCGCTTTTTCCGTTTTAACTTAGTAAGCGGCAGTTTTCGCGGGTA
>CAZHBC010000115.1:0-4214 GCA_964530715.1 uncultured Sutterella sp.
GTAATCACCGTACGAGAAATCGTCGCGGTAATAGCAGAGTTAATCACTTCCATCGTATCGACGCGACGCATCTTTCTGAAGTGTTCACGGACGCGGTCGAAAATAATCACCGATTCGTTAACGGAGTAACCCAAGACAGCCAAGACAGCTGCCAGCACCGGGAGCGAGAATTCCCACTGCATCACAGCAAAGATACCGACGACGATGATGATATCGTGTAAGTTCGCAATGATTGCCGCAACAGAGAATTTCCACTCGAAACGGAATGCCAAGTACATCATGATGCCAAAGACGACAAGGCACAAGGCTGTGAGGCCGTCGCTGGCTAACTCTTCGCCGACCTGCGGGCCCACGTATTCGTTATTCATCATACGAACGCCAGGGTCTTTTTCAGAAAGAACCTTCATCAGTTCTTTTGCCTGATGGCCAGAATCCGCACCCTCTTTCAAAGGCATACGAATCATGAGGTCACGGGCCGTGCCGTAGTTTTGTACTGCGGCTTCAACGCCAAGCCCCGCCTTAATGTCGTTACGGACAACCTCAGCGGAAACAGGCTCCGAGTACTGCACAACAACCTGTGTGCCACCCGTGAACTCAATAGAAAGAGCCAATCCATGGAAGAAAATCCAATAGACCGCCACCAAGAAACTCACCAACGAAATGGTATTCAGAATAAGGGAATACCGCATGAAGGGGATTGTCTTATGAATACGGAAAAATTCCATGATGTCCCCCTCTTACTTCCAGTGTTTCGCCGTACGGTCTTTACCGTGCGGGTCCCAAGCTTGGCCGACGCGAATGTGCGAGAGTTTCTTCACACGCCCGTAGATGAGATTCACAAGGGCGCGAGAAACCGTAACCGAGGTAAAGATTGATGTCATGATGCCTAAGCAGTGCACGACAGCAAAGCCTCTTACGGGGCCTGAACCAAAGATTAACAAAGCAACGCCTGCGATCAAACTCGTTAAGTTCGAGTCGATAATCGTGTTAAAAGCAGCATCGTACCCTTCACTAATGGCTAGTTGCGGGGTTCTACCTTCGCGCAACTCCTCTCGGACACGTTCATTAATAAGAACGTTCGAATCGACAGCCATACCAAGCGTTAATGCGATAGCAGCAATACCAGGAAGTGTCAGTGTTGCCTGTAACATTGATAGCACCGCAATTAGGCACATCACGTTACAGAGTAGACACGTTGCCGAAACTATGCCAAAGACCGAGTAGTAAACCATCATAAAGATAGCAACGATGCCAAAGCCATAAAGCGTTGACTTAAAGCCCGCTTTAATGTTATCTGCACCAAGGCTAGGTCCAATCAAACGTTCTTCGACGATTTCCATCGGAGCCGCAAGAGAGCCTGCTCTTAAGAGAAGTGCAGTATCCGTTGCTTCGACTGTTGTCATACGACCAGAAATCTGCACACGACCACCACCGATTTCCTGACGAATCACAGGAGCGGTAACAACCTCACCCTTACCCTTTTCAAAAAGGATGATGGCCATACGTTTACCCACATTGGCACGCGTCACATCTTTAAAGATGCGAGCGCCTTTGTTGTCAAGAGAAAGGTTCACAGTGGGTTCCTGCGTCTGCTGATCAAAGCCAGGCTGCGCATCATTTAGGTTTTCACCCGTAAGAACCACGCGTCTCTTCACAAGAACAGGGTGTCCTTCACGGTCAAAGTAGCGTTCGTCACCAAAGGGAACGTTCCCTTGAGCAAGTTGCGTTAAAGCCTCGGGGGAGTCATCCACCATACGGACTTCGAGAGTAGCCGTGCGGCCCAAGATGTCCTTAGCCTTAGCGGTATCTTGAATACCTGGTAATTGCACAACAATACGGTCTGCACCCTGCTGTGCAATCACAGGTTCTGCAACACCGAGTTCATTAATACGATTGTGTAGTGTCGAGATATTTTGCTTAAGAGAGTATTCCTGAACGTTCTTTAGAGCTCTTTGAGAAAGCTCAGCAGCAATGAGAAGTTTCCCAGAATTTTCCGTGGGCTTAAAGGAGAGATCAGGCTGTGTGTTACGCATCAAGTCCAAAGCACGGGCACGATCTTCTTCGTTATTAAAAGCGATTTCGATACTCGTACCAATGCGGCTAATACCCGCGTGGCGGATACGCTTCTCACGAAACTGCGTACGCAAATCTGCGGCTGTGGATTCGGCGCGCTTCAAAATTGCCGAATGCATGTCAACCTGCAAGAGGAAGTGAACACCACCACGCAAGTCCAACCCAAGGTAGGTCGGAAGCGCATTGATGCTTAAGAGCCACTGCGGCGTATTGGGAACCAAGTTGGGAGCTACGATGTAACTTGGATCTGTGCGATCCGGGTTAAGCGTCTTCTCAAGAACTTCTCGAGCGAGAAGTTGTTCTTCAGCCTGCGTCGGATCAAAACGGACGCGGACGGTATTTTGCTGAGCACCACGCTCAAAGAAGATACCGTTGGGCTTTAACTTAGCCTCTGTGAGCGCCGCTTCGACGCGGTCCATGATTTTCTCGTCAAGCTTGACTGTAGACTTGGCGGAACTCACTTGCACGGCTGGCGACTCACCGTAGAAGTTCGGTAGCGTGTAAACAAACGCGACAACGAGCACCACGGCGATGAGAATATATTTCCAAAGCGGGTATCGATTCATCCGTTTTCCCTTCAATGTAAAGCACTTCTCTTTTTTCTAAATTGTTCTAAAAAGCGCTCAAACCGAAAAAACTCTAAGACACGAAAGGCGCAAGGGAGGCCTTGCGCACTTTTCTTGTCTGAAACCCCTCGAGGGGTTTCTCTTTTTGATTCTTAGATTGACTTAATCGTACCGCGCGGCAAAACGGTCTGCACCGCACCACGCTGCATCGTAATCGTCACGGACTTCTCATCAACGCGGCTGATTTCGATAACGATATAGGAATCATCGAGGCTAACGATGCGCCCTGCGAGGCCACCGAGTGTCAAGATTTCATCGCCCTTAGCCAAGGACTGGCAAAGCTTCAAATGTTCCTTCTGGCGCTTCTGTTGCGGACGAATAAGGAAGAACCAAAACACCGCAAAAATCAAAAGAAGCGGAACAACCTGAACGGCAATTTCTGCCATGCCGCCACCGGCGGTCTGTGCGTAAGCGTCAGAGATAAAAAACACAATAAACCTCAGTTCTGTAATAAAAACTAAATAACCGCATCGCTCTTAGCGAACGACGCATCTTGCATCACGCGTAAGTATATGGAGAATCCCTTAGTATTGGTAGCGGTGCGAACAAAGAGTCACACATATCTTGCAAAAGAGTAATCCATAAACAAATTTCGCCATCCGGAACAGCAGAACCGAATGGCGAAACCCAATTCCAAGCAAGAAAGCGATTAACGCTTGCTGAACTGCTTGGCGCGGCGGGCCTTATGAAGACCAACCTTCTTACGTTCCACTTCACGTGCATCGCGGGTAACGAGTCCTGCTTGGCTCAATGCGGGCTTCAAGGCCGCATCGTAGTCAATGAGGGCGCGGGTGATGCCGTGACGAACAGCACCAGCTTGGCCGGATTCACCGCCGCCAGAGACGTTGACCATGATGTCAAACGTTTCGACGTTGTCCGTTACCTGCAGGGGCTGCATAACAACCATGCGGCCTGTTTCACGCTTAAAGAAATCTTCAAGAGCACGACCATTGATTGTGATCTTGCCCGTACCACGCTTAATGAAGACACGCGCCACAGAACTCTTGCGACGGCCGGTGCCGTAGTTGTAGTTACCGATCATCTTCGTTCACCTCAAATTTCAAGAGTCTTGGGAGACTGCGCTGTATGCGGATGTTCTGCACCAGCGTAAATCTTCAGTTTCTTAATCATTGCGTATCCGAGAGGTCCCTTCGGGAGCATGCCCTTAACGGCAATCTCGAGGGCGCGGCCCGGATGCTTAGCCTGCATCTCTTTGAAAGTTGTCTCATAAACGCCACCAGGATAGCCTGTGTGACGATAGTAGACCTTCTTACCGTCTTTTTCGCCAGAGAGACGAAGCTTTTCCGCATTAATCACAACGATAAAGTCGCCCGTATCGACATGCGGCGTATATTCGGGCTTGTGCTTACCACGTAAGCGCAAGGCAATCTCAGCGGCCAAACGGCCGAGAACCTTGTCCGTGGCATCAACCACGTACCAGTCGCGCTTGACTTCAAGCGGCTTGGCAGAGAAGGTTTTCATTTGTATTTCACCTAATCTCAATGCGGCAAAACA
>CAZHBC010000116.1:0-4196 GCA_964530715.1 uncultured Sutterella sp.
GGTACCGCCGAAATTATCGTTAAGAGAGCTCTGGAAGAACTCTCAGACGACTATAGAGTGTTCCTCAATTTTGAGGCGACAAACGAGGTCGGTCGCACCCTAGGAGAATTTGACACGGTCGTTGTCACGCCCACGGGAGCGGTCGTTGTTTTAGAAGTTAAAAGCGGTGATTTAAAGGAAAACGACACAGGAGATCTCACCCGTTCCTACTGGGGAGAAACCAAAAATATCAGCGCTCAAGTCGCTTCCCAAGGTAGGCTTGTTCGCACAAGGATAAAAAATCATTTCCCCGATTGCCGCCTACGTTTTAGGCAATTTATCGTCCTTCCGAATGGGAAAGTTAAATCCGTTACCTCCTTTAACAATCCAGGGCGAATCGTAATCGACACAAAGGAACTCCCTCACCTCGTCGAAAGAATTCGTGAAATTGATCGCCTAGAGATTCGCGAAGGGAAAAACCTCACGGCCGAAGAAATCGTTCAGTTCTTTAAAGGGGAAATTGAGGTTGCTCCGAACATCTCAGCGCTTGCCTACGGGCATGATGCTATCGGCGAGCGTGACTCACGGGGACTCGCTAAATGGGTTCCAAAGATTGAAACGGTTGTTCCTGTAATTGAGGTTGAAGCGCCTGCGGGAGGCGGAAAGACACAACTTGCGGTCTCTCTCCTGCGGCAGGCAATTGCCCGCGGAGAAAAGGCAATCTATGTGGGTTTTAACCGCAATAACATTGAACGCCTTCGTAAGTCTCCGATTGCCTCCAAACTTTGGTTTATTGGCACTTGGCACGAGTTGGCTCGCGAGCTGACACGGGATGAAACAGATCCTGCAAAACTCACTCTTGAGGAAAAGTCCGCTTGGTTCGAGAAAATCTCTTCAAATCTCTGCCGAGTGCTCGAGAATTCCGAAAACCGCTTTGATTTAATCATCGCTGACGGTGCGGAAGACTTTGAAGTCGATTGGATTTCTGCCCTTGCTAATGCTCTCACGGATACAGGACACCTTTATACCCTGCGGGATAACTTCCTTTACAGTAGCTACGAAAGGCCCGAATTTGATCCTGAGGACCACATCGTTATCCGTTCTTCGGAATCCGCGCGCATCTCCAAGGAATACGCAAATGACATGATTCAGCTTGGCATCGTTTCTGCTGATTTCACAGGAAATCCTGCAATCAATGACATTAAATACGATTTCATTGAGGTTAAGGATGGAAACTTTAAGCTTGCGACTGCTAAGGCGCTTGAGAAAGCCCTCCAGAGTTTTAAGGCCGAACAGATTGCCGTACTTTCCGCTCACGGCTTGAGTTCTTCACAGATCCTTAAAAAGGACGGAATTCTTAACCTAAAGTTTAAGAAACCTTCTGGCATCTTTAACGAACAGGGCGATATGGTTTTCACAGAAGGAGAAATCTTCTTAGATACTTTGCGTCGCTTTAAGGGGCTACACTCGCCTTACGTCATTATCACGGAATGGGATTACGAAGAATTTAGCGAAAAAGAGAAGTCCCTACTTTACCTAGCGATGACGCGTTGCTTGATGAAAGTCGATATTTTGATGTCAACTGCGAGTCTTGAGGCTATTATTAAGAGTATGGACGATAACTAGGCAAAACACAGAAAATTTTAAGGTTTTTCATTGATGCTTAAAGAAAATTAGAAATGCGAGTTATTACTCGCATATTTGATTCTTATTTTCGCGAGCAAAATTTTTAGCCCCCTTCTCGCTAAAAGTCTCATGAAACGTACTTTTTTTTACCCAAGGCGGAGGTGCGGACAAAAATGTCTCAGCCTAAGACCGTCTGACTTGTGGCGTTGCTGCTTTGTTGGTTTGCCACCTACCGCAAGAAAATACCACTTACCCCCTGGGTCAGTTTTCTTGTCGTTTAGGGGGTCACGCATTCTCATAATGCGAGGGTCACGCTAACCTAGAATTCCCAAGAATTAAAGCGGAGAAAATAGAAAACTATCTTTTATTTTCAAGGTAAATATCTAAAATTTTTTACAAATATAGATGAAGTTTTTGAAGATTTTTTACGCTTCGTGACATATTAAGCATTGAGGAGATGGTTTTGCCTATATAAGATTACAACCAAGAGTTTCACTCCCTGAAACGTTGCTTACTTAAGGAGTTTTCACATGGCTAAAACTAGAGTTTTACTTAACGGTAAGATCTACACCGTAAACAAGGCTCAGCCTTGGGCCGAGGCCGTCGTAATCGTAGATAATAAGATTGCCTATGTCGGTGACAATGAAGGGGCTAAGGCTTACGTTACAGAAGGCGTTGTTCCTGAGGACTTAAACGGTCGTTTGATGCTCCCTGGCCTAATCGATGGTCATACGCACCCCTTTATGGCTATCGCTTTTGCGTCAATGATGCGTTTCTATCCTGATCAAGATCTCGATGGTATCAAGGAAACCATTAGGAAATACATGCAGGAAAATCCCGACATGAAGGCCTATATGGGCATGGGTTGGGCAGATACCTACTTTGGTGAAGTTGGTCCAAATAAGAAGATCTTAGACGAGATTTGCCCGGATAAGCCTATGGTGCTCCTTTCTTCTTCTGGTCACTGTGGCTGGGCCAACAGCAAGGCTCTCGAAGTTGCTCATGTCGATGCATCAACGCCAGACCCAGATGCTGAGGCAGGTCAACTCTATGTTCGTGACAAGGACGGAAATCCCACGGGTTACATTAAAGAGTGCACTTGCATGAATCATGTCTTGGGTGCTTACGCGTACATCGATGAATCCAAACTAGGCGCTTGTGCTGAGAACTTTGCCAAGCAATGCTCTGAACTTGGTCTGACTGCCCTGCACGACTGCGGTAACTATGAATTCTGTGAGTACCTAATTAACGATGATTTAATCGAGGTTATGGAATCCGAAGATTGCCCACTACGCATTGACTTGTGCGGTTATGTTGGCAACAAGGCAAATATGGAAGTTGCCTTGAAGGAAAGTATCGACCTTCATCAAAAGTTCCATAGTGACCGTCTGCGGGCCACATTTGTGAAGATTTTAAATGACGGTACGCTGGAGAACTTCTCAGCTGCTATGCCAGGTGTATACCCAGATGAACGCACAGTTGCGCCGACTATGAATACCGATGAACTTGTGTATTGGGGCGAAAAAGCCGCTAAGGCGGGTCTTGATATGAATGTTCACGCGATTGGTTCTTTAACCGTACGTGGTGTACTCGAAGCGGCTGGAAGATTGCGTGCGATGGGCTACAACGCTATGCGCATTACCTGTTCACACTCGGCGTATGTCTTCCCAGAGGATATTGAACTCTTTAAGAAGTACAACGTTCTTGCTAACAGTACCGCGCGTTGGTTTGGCATGATTCCTGACCTTGAAACGGAAAAGTTCGTGAGCACTATCACGAGAGCCATGCCCTATCCGATGAAGTCGATTTTGAAGGCTGGTGGAAAGATTTCTTTCAGTTCTGACTTCCCGACCGATATGACCACGTTCCTTCCGATGCCTAACTTTGAGGTGGCCCTCACGAGGCAGCTCGTGGGCGAGAAGGACTCTTTTGTCAATCAGAAGGAAGAGCGTCTCACACTTGAAGAAGTTATTGAAGCCTATACGATCAATAACGCTTGGCAGATGCATATGGAAGATAAGATTGGTTCCATTGAGGTTGGTAAATACGCCGACCTCGTGGTCTTTGAACAGAATCTCTTCGAGGTTGACCCCTACGCTATGCATGATGTCCTCGTTCATGAAACCATTATGGACGGTCTAACGCGATTTAAGCGCGCTTAAATCACGGCACTCTCTACCAATATTAGCGTTGGGCAAAAGAATGGCGAGCTTTGGGATAAATACTCTTACGGCTCGCCATTTGATTTTCTCTTAACGGAAAAACTTAAACTTCAAAAGTTCCCTTTACGAGGATTTCTCCGGAACGCATCATGCAACGCCCTTTGGCGTAAACATCCATTAGGTTCAAATCCTCGTCAAAGATTAGGGCATTTGCTACAGCGCCCGTCGCGATGCGTCCTTGATCTTTAAGTCCGTGGGAGTCAGCAACGTTTCGCGTAATAAAGCCTAAAGCTGTGGGAATATCTACCTTATGCTTAAGAATCAAATTCTTCACAGCTGCTAGATTGCAGTCGATGCCGCAAACTGCGAGACCCACCATATTGCCCTTTTCGTCAAAGCGCGGCATGGAGCCGTGCCCGTCAGAGGACA
>CAZHBC010000117.1:0-4126 GCA_964530715.1 uncultured Sutterella sp.
TTGGCTTTAAGAATGCCGCAGAAGAGTCTCTTGCGACCAAGATGGCAGATAGCCCCGAAGCTGTTACCGCTTTTCTACGCGATATGGCGCGCCGCGCTCGTCCCTACGCAGAGCGTGATGTTCGAGAATTAGAAAGCTACGCAAAGGAAAAACTTGGCTTTGATACAGTCTTTCCTTGGGATAGAAATTTTGTATCCGAAAAACTGCGTCAGGACCGTTACTGCTTTAACGCTGAAGAAGTTCGGGAGTACTTCCCGTTACCCAAAGTGCTTTCTGGGCTTTTCTCATTAGCAGAAAAGCTCTTTGGCATCAGAATTGAACCCTCTTTGGCCCCGACTTGGCATCCTGATGTACGGTTTTTTGCCGTAAAAGATGCAAACGGCGCGCTTATTGCACGGTTTTATGCAGACTTCTACGCCCGCGCAGGAAAGCGTAGCGGCGCCTGGATGGATAGTGCCCGTGACCGCGATAGGCTCCCCGATGGGACGCTCATTACGCCCGTAGCCTACCTAGTCTGTAACTTCACGCAACCCGTTGGCGAGGAGCCCTCGTACCTCACACACGATGAGGTTGAAACACTCTTTCATGAATTCGGGCACAGCCTGCAGCACATGCTCACGCGGGTTGAGGTAAGTGACCTTGCAGGCATCAACGGCGTTGAGTGGGATGCGGTCGAAATGCCCAGTCAGTTTATGGAAAACTGGACTTGGAATTTTGAAACGCTTGAGGCTCTCTCGGAAAAGCGTGGCACAGGAGAGAAACTTCCCCGAGCCCTCTTTGAAAAGATGCTCGCCGCGAAGAATTTCCAATCGGGAATGTTCGCCTTGCGGCAAATTGAGTTTGCCCTCTTTGATATGCGCATCCACATGGAAAAGGATGCAGATTACGTCAAAGTTCTAAAAGAGGTCCGTGAGGAAGTCGCCGTAACAGAGACTGCCGATTACGACCGATTTGCTGAGAGTTTCTCGCACATCTTCGCGGGCGGCTACAGTGCTGGCTACTATAGCTACAAGTGGGCAGAGGTTCTTTCTGCTGACGCTTTCGCGGCTTTCGAAGAAGCGGGGCTCTTTGATAAAGCCACAGCCAAACGCTGGCTAGAAGAGATTCTTGCCACGGGAGGCTCTCGCGATGCAATCGATAGTTTTAAGGCATTCCGAGGTCGCGCCCCAACAATTGATGCTCTCATGCGGCACACGGGTCTAACAGAGCCCCTCTAAAAAGCGCCACAGTTAATTCTCTTTTAAGCGTGCGGTTCGTCTGTCTTTAAGACCGCACGCCAAAGAGTAAGCACCGCTTCCCGCTCTTTTTCTAAAGATGCGGGATCTACACGCACTGCAGCGTCTTGCCCCAAGTCAAGTCGAACACGTCTCTGTATGTCGCGATAGCGGCGATAGGCGTTAAGAGCATTCTCAGAGAGCGTTCTATCCAAGAGTCCTAAATCTGCGGCTATTTTTAGGAGAGCGGCATTCCCTAAGTTTTGCGTAAGTTTCGGGAACCGCGATGCTTCGGAAAGAATGAGTGTCTGTACGGCAAATTCCACATCGACCATTGCCCCACGATCCCGCTTTAGATCAAAGAGTCCCGAGTTATTGCGCCGCGTCTCTAAGATACGTCTTCTCATCGCAACGACAGCCTCTCGCACAGCATTTGCATCACGCTCTTTTGTAAGAATCCGAACACGCTCTTCTTCAAAGGCGCGCCCTAAGGAGGGGTCTCCTGCGCAAAACCTCGCCCGAGTAAGGGCTTGATGCTCCCAGATCCAAGCGCCCTTCGCTTCGTTTTCTTCATACTGCTTAAAGTGTTCGAAACTACAGACAAGGAGACCATCTTCTCCTTCGGGTCTAAGACGCGTGTCAACGGCGTAGAGTTTTCCAGAACTCGTCTGAACCGTAAGGTAACTAATAATGCGTCGCGCAAAGCGAGCGTAAACGGCAGCGGCCTCTGCAGCGTCATCCTCATAGAGGAAAACGAGATCTAAGTCACTGGCGTAACCAAGTTCTTTTCCGCCTAATTTCCCGTAACCGATTACGGCAAACTTTGGCTTCTCTCTGTGCCTTGCAGGAGTTGCCTTCCAAGCAACATCCATCACAAGGCGAAGCACGGCATCGGCTAAGTCTGAGAGTCTATCTGCAAGTCGCTCGACGGTGAAAAGCCCCTGAAGGTCGGCAATCAAGAGCCGGAAAATCGCCGCATGCGTAGAGTCTCTTAGTACGTTTAGAAGTGCTTCAATATCGTCCGAGAAGGAAGCAAGTTTTTCTGCAGTTTCCTTCTCCCAAGTGAGGGCAAAATCCTCCGCAGGCGCTTCACTTTCATCTGCGCGCGAGTCGACAAGTTCATCAAGAAGCACCGGGTGCTCGCAGAGAAATGTCGAAGCCCATTGGCTTGATAAAAGAAGTCTTGCAACCTTCACGGCCACAGGTCTATAACGGTTTAAGAGCGTTAAGTACGTCGTCCGCCCAGAGATTAATTCCAGAAGATTAAGGTAACGCTCTAAAAGCACATCAGAGCGACCCGCAAAGCCTGCAGCCTCGGCCCAATGTGTGGCGTTTTCTGCAAGCGTCACAAGGAAACCACAGAATTGCTCACGGGATGCGGGATTTGCCGCAAGCGCTCGAGACGAAAGAATCCTACAAATCCTATGCGCTAGGTCTTCTGCGCGGGAAATGGAAAGCGCTTTTAAGCGCTCTGCGATTGCCCCCTCCGCAGCAGCGTCGCCAAGCTTCCAGCCAACGGGCCAACCGTCCTTTTCCTCCGCGTCACGCGGCGTCTCGAAAATAGCATCAAAAGTTGCAGAAACAAAATCGCGTATCTCTTTAAGGCGCCCCTCTAGCGCTTCACGCCCAAGACCAAGCATTGCGGCAACTTTTTCGTGAACCTCCGCGCCATCGGCTAAGAAGTGTGTTTGTCTATCATCTACGTACTGCAAAGCGTGCTCGGTATTCCGTAGAAAGATGTAATCCTCGGCTAGTTTCTTTGCGGTGGGCTCTGCTAGACATCCCGCTTCCGATGCAACCCGAAGCATGGGTAGCGTCTCTCTGCCGCGAAGTTGCGGATCTCGCCCTCCTCGCATCACTTGAAAGGTTTGAACGATAAATTCGATTTCGCGGATACCGCCACGACCAAGTTTTACATTGATACCGCTTTCTCTACCAAGCTCACGGCGAATGGTCTCTGCACGAATCATCTCATGCACACGGCTCAAAGAAGCAAGGACGCCAAAATCCACATACTTACGATAGACAAAAGGCGTAATAAGAGAATAAAGGGAAGATGTCGCTTGGGAAAATGCCTCTTCTGTCATAAAAACAGGGCGGTTAATTACCCGCGCTTTAAGCCAAGCGAAACGCTCCCAATCGCGTCCTTCACGATAAAGGTACTCTTCTAGCATCGCAGCACTCACGACGATAGGACCGCTTTCTCCAAAGGGACGCAACCGAGTATCTACGCGAAAAACAAAACCATCTGCCTCAACGCGATGCAGTAACACAATCACGCGTCGAGCGAGACGCTCGAAGAATTCGTGATTGTCAATTGTCTGTGCGCGACTTCCAGCAGTCTCAGAAGGACGCGTTTTTCCGCCTTCATCGTAGAGAAACACGAGGTCAATATCGGAACTCACGTTAAGTTCCCGCCCTCCGAGTTTTCCCATTGCGACAACAAGCAAGTCCTCGGGGGCACCCTCTTCGCTTGTTGGAACGCCGAAACGGGCGGAAAGTTCTTCGGAAGCAAGTCGCACTGTTCTCTCAACAGCGACCTCTGCTAAGTCACTCATCGTACGAACAACATCTTCGTAAGCGATTTCCCCGGCGACGTCTCGCAAGGCAAGTGTAAGTAGCACATCCCTGCGAAGCCTACGCATCGCAACACTTAACTCTTCGGTTGTGTGCGAATTTGTAAGAACATTTTGCATCGCTTCCCTTGTAAAGCGCTTTGCTTCATACTCGGAAAGTACTGAGTCAAAAGGCTTTCCGCTCTGCCGAGCGATTGCCTCGACAGTGCGCTTAACAAAGGCCGAGTAGTTCGGAATCTCCTGAAGTCGAAGTCGTGTACACATCAGATGCTTTTTCCTGTGCTAGAGTGTCCGCTAATAGTACCCGAAACAAACCCAAAGAGGCGTTTCGGGATA
>CAZHBC010000118.1:0-4114 GCA_964530715.1 uncultured Sutterella sp.
GAAAAGTAAGAGAGTCCAAAAATCATTCGGATCATGTCTTTTTAAATCATCGTAGCTAACCGTTTCGTTAACGGTAACCTCGATTGTCTTCCCATCAAGGAGCGCTTGCATCTTCTCGGTTTCCTCGCCAGAGAGGAATCCCAAAAATGCCTCGAGAATATCGTTGTTACTTGTGTTAATCCAATAATTTTTCGGAGTGAATGTTTGAGGAGATTTTGATATCAAAGCATGGGAACAAAAATTAATCACATCCCAAGGACAATAAATTTCACTACCAGCAAATCGATACCCATCGTACCAATTCTGGACATCATCAAAACGATTACCCAAACCGTAATAGCAAAGCAACTCTTTGACTTCCGAAGCTGTGAAACCAATCGCCTCACTTAAATCCAAATCTTCCGAGACTACCGTATTCAATGAAAAATTATTAAGGTCTGTGAAGATACTTTCTTTCCCCACACGCAAGCATCCTGTCAAAACCGCTTTTTCTAGATATGAAGCTTCTCCCAAATTTGGTTTCAAGGCATCACTCAGAAAGCCACGAATTAACGGCAACATATCTTCATAGTAACCATATTTCGCAGCCTTAGAGAGTGGCACATCATATTCATCGACAAGGACAATTACTTTCCTATCAAAGTGTTTACCTAAAAAATGAATAATGTCCTTTAAAAAAGTTTTAATCAGGCTTTTATTCTTTATGTCCGAGGCAAAGTCCAAAGATTGATACTTTGCGAGGCGTTCTTTTTCGTTAGCATCTAAACGAGAACTTTCTAAAAGGAAGTTGTAACGACCAGCCGCGATAGAGACAAAAGAAGCAAAACTTTGATAAGCATCCCAAAAATTATTGTCCTGAATTTCTTTAAACGAAATAGAGACAACAGGGAATTGCCCCATATAGGCGCTACAAAATTCTTTGTCCTCAAGAATTTTTAGTCCTGAAAAAAGTTCTGCATTCTTCTTAGAACATCTAGGAAACTCAGAATCAATTTCTAAGAAACACCCCAAGCTGTCCATGAAAAGCGTTTTACCGAAGCGGCGCGGACGCGTAAGAAGCAATACATCAGCATCATTTTCAAGTGCCACTTTAATAAAAGGGGACTTGTCAATGTAGTACCTGTCCTCGTTTCTTAACTTTGTAAAAGAAATCGTGCCAAGTGGAAGTCTTTTCATAGCGTCTAAAAAATAGATGTAAGAAGTACTTTGATTTTAACATGGAAAGTTGAGCAACTTGACAGTTTAGCCTTGTTTTCCTGAAGGTTTTTCCAGACACTCTCGCAAAGAGTTCGCATTAAGTTTCGGGCTCTCTAGATTCCTTTCTTTTCCCTCTTGAAGCGAATTAGTTTCCCTTCCCCTTCTGTGCTTCAAACGCATCCCGAACGCTACGGGCTACGTTAATCGCGATAGCCTTTTCAATGTCACAACGAAGGTGGGACCTCGTCTTCTTCAATGCAAGTTCAACGACAAGATCGATTTCTTCAAAAAGAGTCTTTCGAACTTCTTCTGTAATCGTGCTCGTAATGCGGTCAATTTCTTCCTGTGTCAAACTAGAAGAAAGAGGAGAATTTTCCGTAGCTACGTGCGTTGCCACGGTCGGAGTCGCCTGGGTCGAAGTGAGAGGACCCGCCACTCGGGGCGTCTCTTTCGGGCCAACGCGAAAAGCCGCAGTTGAGGGCTCTCTCTCAGCAAATTCTCTTAACTCATCCCAGCTGTAAGGAACACTCCGAGTCATCAAAACGGACTTATCTGTCACTTGCCACTCCTATCGTAAGCGTTCAGGGGAACGCCAGAAGCTTTATAAATTCTATATCGCGCGCGAGCACTCGTGAGAGCGTCGCCTGCTGTCGGGACAATATCAACAATACGGTCAAAATGGGTAAAAACATCCTGCCAATTTTGAGGAACTTCTTCATCTAGAGCGATGAGGACATCCTTCTTTCCAAGGCGCGTAATGTCTGTAGAAAAAAGAACAGATGTTTCTCTCTCGTAGTCCGTTCCCACCCAAGCGTGCGAAATGAAACTTAAATCCTCAAAGCGCCAAAGGTCATCATAGAGCTTCTCTAAAAACGCCTCATCCCGAGACCAAAGGCCTACTGTTAAACCCATTGCGGAGACTTTCTTAATGAGCCTGCAGGCGTAAAGAGAGCGATTTGCCACGTGGAAGTGAAAGTCAATCTGCTTCATGCGGCCGCCTCCTTAGATAGACGCTTTACCGCGACAAAATCGTGCCAACACTCTTCCTTTTGCAATGGACTCCGTAAGAGGTATGAAGGGTGGTAGGTCACTACCGCAGGGATGGCCACGCCATCAATAAAGACCGTGTGCACCGTTCCACGCAAGCGAGAAAGCGACTTATCGGTTTTAAGAAGGGCCATCGCCGCGATGCGTCCTGCGAGAATGAGAACGCGGGGCTTTAGAAGCGTAAGTTGCCGCGTTAGATAAGCTTCACAGGCCGCAACCTCATCGGGCGCGGGGTCGCGATTCTGTGGTGGCCGGCATTTAAGGACATTCACGATGGCAATATCCTTTCCTCTCTTAAAACCAACCGACTCAATGATCTTTGTTAAGAGTTGTCCGCTCTTACCGACAAATGGGACGCCCTGAAGGTCTTCATCTCGCCCTGGGGCTTCCCCCACAAGAACGATAGGAGCGGTTGGAGCACCGTCAGAGAAAACCGTGTGTAGGCGTGAAGCGGCCATCGGGCAAGCCTTACAGGCACAAACAAGTTCCTTTAACTTTTCCCAATCTGCCACTTTTGCTTGCGCCGCGAGTTCTGCGTCTAGTGTAACTCTAGGGGCCGCCTCCGCTTGATTTTCGGGTTTTCTCACCGCGTCGCGCGTCTTTACAAAATTCACTTGCTTTAGGGATTCTTTTTCTAAAGCGTTTACGGGCGTTGACTCCGCTTCTAGGGAACTTCTGAGGGGAGGTTTCTTATCTACTACGGCTTGAGTCTTTTTTTCTTCTGCTAGGGGATCCGCCTCAGAGCGCAAAATCCACTGTGGACCAACAGACATGGCCTCCCAGATTTCACTTTGCGTTTTTGTTAGCGGCATTTCCTCTCAGCCCCCCTACTTTCTCTTTAAAGCACCTTTGTCATGAGAACTGCGTTCTCTCTACCAGAAGTGGCTCGGTAGTAGTTTTTCCTAACCGCATCAACCACAAATCCAGCGGATTCATATAGAGAGCGAGCCTTAAAGTTCGATTCCCGCACTTCAAGTGTAACCCGTGCGGCTCCCGAAAGTTTAGCGGTTTTAAGTGCTTCATTTAAGAGCCTTCGACCTAGACCACGCCCCTGGAAAGCTTTGGCTACAGCGATATCCATAAGTTCTGAGGTGTCAAAAACCGTGCGAAGTACAAAGAAACCGACGATTTCTTCTTTGGTGTGGGTCTCTCTTAGAAGAAGAGAAATTCTGTCTCCTGCCTTCAAAGCATCTAGAAAATTCCCGACGGACCAACTAAAGGGGTCAACCGAGCGCGCAAGCTGATAGACGTCTTCTACATCCGCGGGGGTCATCGCCCGCATGTGAAGTTCTTCTGGGTTACCTGCGTTAGAAAGCATGTTTTTTCTTTCCCCAAGTCGATCTTCGCCTAGAGCACTTCGCCCTTAGCCCTCTCATCGATTGTAAGGGCAACGCGATTTCTGACATAAATTGGCGCTGCAACCGCTGCGGCAACCGAGCCACCCGCTAAAGCGATAAGGCGTCCAAGGCGGGCAATATGAAGAGCATCCGTTGGAGTATCTCTGAGGATTCTCGCAGCAGAGCCCAGAGCGATATCTTTTTTATAAATCGCAAGGGCCTCCCCTGCGACAAAGTCAACCTTCTCACTCTCGGCAAAAGAGGCGATATCCTCTGGCCCCATAAGAGAAGCCTCTGTTACGGGCTTGGGGATTTCTCCCTTCTCGACATCAAAAACCTCAACATAGCACGCATGCATTCTCGCATCTAAAGCAGAAAGAACGCGCCCCTTAGTTCCAATACCACTTCCCTCTAAAGAGAAGGCTGTTGCCGCTAAGTTTGAAACAGGAATAAGAGAGATCTCGCGGGCCCAACCGAGCCCTTGCGCAATGCCACAGGCAACGCGTAGTCCCGTGAAAGCCCCTGGGCCCGCA
>CAZHBC010000119.1:0-4013 GCA_964530715.1 uncultured Sutterella sp.
ACGATATCCACGGGGGCGGGCTTCAGAACAACCTGAAACTGGTGATGTTGATGCAAGCGATTGGGATTTTCTCCGTAGCGGGCATCTTTCGGTCGGCGGCTCGGTTGCACGTAAGCAGCACGCCAAGGCTCTGGCCCTAAGGCACGAAGGAACGTTGCCGTGTGGCTTGTACCCGCTCCGACTTCAATATCAATCGGCTGCAAAATTGCGCAACCCTGTTTGTTCCAATACTCCTGCAGGCGCAGGATGACTTCCTGAAATGTAATCATGGCAAATCTACTGAAAAAACTTAAGCAACAAAATGGAGTAGCCCGTAAGGAAATCTTCACCCTTCGGGCACAAAATAATCGGGGGATGATTTTAGCCGTTTAGGCAGAGCTTTTCCGAGAAAAATGCCGCCGAAAAGTGCAAAAAGCAACAATTACGAAGAAAAAGAAGATTCCCAGCCCAAAAAGAGTCCAAAAACCATACTGCATAAAGGGCGTTAACTCTCCCTGGGTTAGTCTCAAACTTGCGTCTAAATTTTGAGCCCCCGCCTTTGCCTCTCTTAGGATTTCTCCCTTCGCGCCAATAACTGCAGAGCCACCGTTATTCACTGTCTGTAAGACAACACGAGCACTTTCTTTTGCCCGCATACGGCTCATTTGGGTAAATTGGAAAGAAGCACATTCGCTAAACCACCCCAAGTTTGCCGTATAAATAATCACTTCGGGGTTAGAGGCCTTAAACCAGTCACGAAGTTCTCCAGCAAAGAGATTCTCATAGCAGATTCCGAGAGCGGCAGTTTTCCCTGCGATTTGAATAGCCCCACTAGGAGTAGCGCCCGCGGTTTGATCTGCCATCGGGATACCTAATGCATTGATAAGCCAGCGAAAACCAAAAGGCACGCGCTCGCCAAAAGGCACAAGGTGGCGTTTACTGTAGATTACTTTTTCCCCTTCGGGAGTGGCAAGGATGAGGCTATTTCCAATTTTCCCCTTTTCGGGTTCCGTAAAGGCGTTATAGAGAACTTCAGAGTCTTGAAGTTTTGCTACTTCTTTAGGCACATTTCTTAGATTCTCTGGTAAGAATCGCGGGAGAGCCATGTAAACGCTCTCTGGCCAAATGATGAGGTCCAGCGAACTCCCCATGGGACTTGCAACGCTCATCGCCCGCACACGCTCAAGAGAAGCAATTTGTGCGGAGAACGTCGCCCGTGTTGTTACAGGAAGGTCAGGCTGGATAAGCCGCACTTCTAATTTAGAGGCTGGCTCTGACCAATTCACATCACTTAACCCATAGGCCCCTAGGACAATCAGAGCTGAAATAAATCCAGCGACAGTTCTTCCTACTTTTGACCCAGTGCGCATCAGCACTGCCGCGGCACCCCCTACGGTACATAGCACAGCAAGTGTGATTCCATAGGCGCCAAAGATGGGCGCATAGGAAGCAAAAAGACTATCGATAAAAGCGTACCCAACTGTGAGCCACCCAAAACTACAAATCCACTCGCCACGCAAAAACTCTGAGGCAACCCAAAGAAGCGGAATCAGAAGAGAGGCTTTGAGGCTAATTGGTAGAGAAATTTTTACCGCTAAGAAGCCAACCACTCCAGCAAAAATAGAAAGCACTGCCGCAAGAGCCAAAACGGAAAGGAAGGCAAAAAGCCAAGGAGCATTCCCGTACACGTAAACGGCTTTAAAGACCCAAGAAAGGCCAGTGGCAAAGTAACCTAAGCCAAAGACATAAGATAGAAAAGCGCCTTTCTTAGCTTCTTTTTCTTCTACTAATAAGTAGATAAGTCCCAGAAACCCTAAGGCGGTCCAAATGTAGGCTAAAGGAAAGAAAAACCCAAGAGAGGCCGCAACACCACACAGGGCGGCACAAAGCACTCGGATTAAATTTCCTCTAAAAAGCCCTTTTTCCATGGATTCCGCTTTCCTTTTCTTAGTGCGCTACAGCCCTATCAGAATAGGGATTAGGAAAACCCAATTTCTTAAGAATCTTCGCTTCCAAAGCTTCCATTTCCTCAGCCTCAGCGTCTGTTGCATGATCCCAGCCCTGGGCGTGAAGTGTGGCGTGAATGAGCATATGCGCCAAGTGTGAACGGAAAGTCTTTTTCTGCTCTGCGGCCTCGCGGACAAGAACCGCTGTGCAGACAGCGATATCCGCCTCTGCCACAGGCTCATGCGCATAGTCAAAAGTTAAGACATTCGTGGGGCGGTCTTTTTTGCGATAGGTTTTATCAAGCCTATGCGATTCTTCTTCCGTTACAAAACAAACCGTAAGGTTTAGAGACCGAAAGGCTGCCGCACGAATCCACGTGAGCATCTCGTTATGCGTTGGAAGGCGCTTCTTTTTCCCCGCAACTGCATCACTTCTTTCAAAAGTGACAGCGATGGTCTTTTTCTTATTTCCCACGATGGTCCTCCCCTTCCTTCGCTCTTGCCGCGTCATAGGCTCTAACAATTGCTCCCACGAGTGGGTGACGCACGACATCAGCGGCATCAAAACGGACAAAAGAAATCCCAGGGACATCCGCAAGAATGCGCGCCGCTTCCGCAAGGCCACTTTTTACTCCGCGAGGGAGATCAATCTGCGTCACGTCGCCATTAACAACCGCGTGTGTACCAAAACCGATTCGCGTAAGAAACATCTTCATCTGCTCGCCCGTAGTGTTCTGCGCTTCATCCAGAATCACAAAGGCGTTATTTAGTGTTCTTCCGCGCATATAGGCTAAGGGCGCAATTTCGATTACCTGCTTTTGAATAAGTTTCTGCGTTCTATCAAAGCCAAAGAGGTCATAGAGCGCATCGTAAAGGGGCCGAAGATAGGGATCTACTTTCTGCGCTAAGTCGCCAGGCAAGAATCCGAGTCTTTCGCCAGCTTCAATCGCAGGCCTCGTAAGCACAATTCTCTCAACGACGTTTCTCTCGTAAGCGTCTACTGCCGCAGCAACCGCAAGGTAAGTTTTTCCCGTTCCTGCTGGTCCAATCCCAAAAGTGATATCCGTCTTCAAGATGGCTCGGATGTAGTCCCTCTGATGGGGAGTTCTCGGCTTAAGACCGATTTTCCTTGTTTTAAGTGTCTCGGCTTCGGAAGCGGCAATCCCGTTAAAGCTACGCTTTTCATCGATTGCAAAGAGTTCAATCTCGCGCGCTGTGACCTCTTCTCCAGACTGGATTCTTCCTGCGGCAAGTTCCAAGACGCGGAAAGCCCCTGCGGCAGCCGCGCCCGAGATCGTAAAGCGAGAACCCTGCCTTTGAATCTTCACATCAAAAGACCTCTCAATGATGCGAATGTTCTCCTCCACGGGGCCCACGAGAGTTGCCAACTCTCCTGCGGTCGCTTCAAAGGTAAAAATCCACTCTCTTGGAGAGTCTGTCTCGCTAGCCTTGGACAAGTTCGCCTCCTAGTGTGTGCGTGAAGACATCGGTAATACGAATTTCAACCATTTGCCCAATAAGGGAGGCGTCTCCTGCAAAGTTCACAACACGATTGTTGTCTGTGCGGGCACTTAAAAGCCCTTCACCGCGGCGAGCAGCCCCTGTGACAAGGCACCTTTCGATGCGGCCTACCATCCCTTCAGAAATCTTCCTTGCCTGTGCATCAATCTGTGCCTGCAGACACTGTAGTCTTTGAAGCTTCACAGACTGTGGCGTTGTATCTTCAAGGACTGCTGCAGGGGTTCCTGGCCTCTTTGAATACACAAAGGAAAAACTTGCATCAAGCCCTGCTTCTCTCACTAAAGAACAAGAGGCTTCAAAGTCTTCCTCAGTTTCTCCAGGGAAGCCAACGATGATATCTGTCGAGATGGAAATCTCTGGCCTCACGGCGCGAAGTCTTCTTACACGGTCTAAGTAGCGCTCCCGCGTATAACCGCGCTTCATCGCGGCAAGAATTCTGTCTGAACCACTCTGCGCTGGGAGGTGAACGTGATTGGCTAACTTAGGGATCTTCCCAAAGGCTTCAATCAAACGGTCAGAAAATTCCGTCGGATGACTTGTCATAAAGCGAATGCGTTCAATGCCTTC
>CAZHBC010000120.1:0-4002 GCA_964530715.1 uncultured Sutterella sp.
GAAGAAGGAAAGACCTATGATTTGGTCATTTTGGATCCGCCCAAATTCGCTTCGAGCCACTACCACGTCGACCGTGCAGCAAGAGCGTATAAAGACATTAACCTCAATGGAATGCGTCTATTGAGAAATGGGGGACACCTCATGAGTTTTTCTTGCTCAGGAGCAATCGACGTAGATCTTTTTCAGAAAATCCTCGCGGGAGCCGTCATTGATGCCGGCAAAGACGCTTGGGCAGTTGAGCGTTTCGGGGCAGGCGTAGATCATCCCCTTTTGATGACCTACCCCGAGGGAGAGTATTTAAAAGGAATGCACCTAGTGATGCGTTCTGACTAGTTGTGATAGGACAGAAAAGAAAAAATGCAAGAAGATAATTTGGGTTTGGCTCCAGAGCCTGAGATTCCAGTGACAATTCTCACGGGATTTCTTGGTGCTGGGAAAACAACGCTTTTAAATCGAATTCTCACAGAAGATCACCGCCACAAAATCGCCGTCATTGAAAACGAGTTTGGCGAAGAAGGTATCGACAATGAGCTTCTTGTCCAAAACGATAAAGAGCAAATCGTCTCGATGAATAACGGCTGCATTTGCTGCACGATTCGTGGAGACCTCTCACGGATCCTCACGGATTTGCGGCTACGGCGTGACCGCGGAGAGATTCATTTTGACCGCGTCGTTATTGAAACAACGGGTGTTGCAAATCCAGGTCCCGTTTGCCAGACATTCTTTATGGATGATGCGATTGCTTGTTTTTATCGCTTAGATGGCGTTGTGACAATCGTTGATGCTAAGTACGGCAATAAGACTCTCGATGAACAGCCTGAAGCAAAGGACCAGGTAGGCTTTGCAGATAGGATTTTCGTTTCCAAAACGGACCTTGTTACGCCAGAAGAATTCGCCGCTCTTAAAGAGCGCCTGATTTCCATTAATCCTCGTGCTCCGATTGAAGCCGTGCACATGGGGGAGGTTGCCATCGATAAAGTCCTAGATATCTATGGCTTTAACATGAATGACATTTTGGATATCGACCCCGCGTTCTTCTCCGCGGTCCATCCGCATCATCACAATGACGATGTGAAGGCATTTGTCTTCCAATCGGATAAGCCGCTACAGCCTGTGCGTTTTGAGCAGTACGTGCAGAGTCTTGTGAGTGTCTACGGACAGGATATGCTTCGCTACAAGGGCGTGCTTTATTTCCGTGAGACGCCGTGTCGTATGGTTTTTCAGGGCGTGCACATGGTCTTTAGCGCAGACCTTTTAGGTGAGTGGGGAGACCGCAAGCCTGAAAACAAGATTGTAATTATTGGGCGTAACCTTCCCAGTGAAGCGATTGTTAAGGGGTTTGAAAGTTGCCTTGCCGCGCCTGACGAACCCCTCGTTAGCGCCCAAAGGTAAAAGGTAAATAGATGAGCTCCTCGGGAACCGACCCACGTTTGGCACATTTGGCAGAACTCTTCTCAGGTCTACCAGGCTTGGGCCCCCGGTCGGCTACGCGCCTTGTCACGGAACTTCTGACAAACCGTGTTGACACGGCTCGTGACATTGTGCGCGCCCTTGAGGACACTATCCCGCGCGTTTGTCACTGTCGCGTCTGTAATACGCTTTCCACAGAAGAGATTTGTCCCATTTGTGCGAAACCCGAAAGAGATAAATCCGTTATCTGCGTTGTGGAGACCCCCTCTGACATGATTGCCATTGAGGACTCAGTTGCGTATAGCGGAAGTTACTTTGTCCTGATGGGACGCGTCAATCCCTTAAAAGGCGTGGGGCCTGAAGACCTTGGCATTGATCACCTTCTTAAGAGAATCACAACCGAAGGTGTTCGTGAAGTGGTTCTTGCGACAAGTTACACGGCAGAAGGGGAGACAACAGCGCACATGATTGCCGCTCTCTTAAAAAGAGAAGCGCCAGCTGTGCGTGTGACGCGTCTCTCAAAGGGGCTCTCAGCCGGGGTCGAAGTCGAGTACACAGATCCTGCAACGCTTTCTGCGGCAATTCTTGGGCGCCGCTAGGACGCGTCCATTTCCCCCTTCCAAAAAGACGTACCCCGCGAAGATTTTGCGTGCTATTCTTTCCCTTGAAAAAGGGGAAGTCGTTCTCCTACTAATTATTTCGGAAATCCTTGTTGTCAAGGGGGAAACACATGACAAACGATTTGCGGCATGAAGGCTTGGAATTTTGCAAAACCGTCTTTGAAACTGTTCGCTCGATGAGCGCAGAGGGTAGAGGCGTCACGCGTCAAGGGTACGGTAAGGTTGAATGCAAAGTTATTGATTATCTAAAGACTGTCGGTAAGGAGCTTGCTCTCGAAATTACTGAGGATGCAGCAGGAAACGTTTGGATGCGGCTTCCAGGAAAGAATGCGATGCTTCCAGCTTTTGTTTCTGGTAGTCACGCAGACTCTGTTCCCGAAGGCGGTAACTACGATGGTCTAGCAGGCGTTACAGCCGCGCTGGCTGTCGCTTGGTGGATGCGTAAGACTGGCTACACGCCAGAGCGCGACTATGTTGTCCTCATCATGCGTTGCGAAGAATCGAGTTTCTTCGGTAAGGCCTACATTGGTTCTCTTGCTTTCACGGGGCAACTTACAACGAATGAAACCAACCTTAAGCACCGCACGGAAGATAAGACCTTGGGTGAATTCATGGCAGAGTGCGGCATCGATGTTGCGAAGATTACCGCAGGTAAGCCTCTTGTCGATTTAAGCAGAATTGCGGCTTTCGTGGAACTTCATATCGAGCAGGGTCCGACGCTGGATTCCTCTGCAACGGAACGTGTTGGCATCGTCACAGGTATTCGTGGCAACGTTCGTCATAAGGCCGTGCGTTGCATCGGTCAAACTGCCCACTCTGGCGCTGTGGATAAGCCCTTTAGACATGACGCCGTGATGGCAACTGCTGAACTAATCCACTGCATGGATAAACACTGGGACGAGTGGCTTGCTAAGGGTGAAGACCTTGTCTTTACGATTGGCGTCCTAAAGACAGCGGCAACCGCTGCGATTACCGTTGTTCCAGGAGAAACCACATTCTCTGTGGATATGAGAAGCCTCAACTTAGACACTGTGAAGCGCTTTGAAGCCCTCATGCGTGAAGAAGCAGAAAAGATTGCCGCACGCCGTGGCGTGAAGTTTGAATTCGACAAACTTCTTGTGACGCAGCCTGCGGGTGTGAATGCCGCCTTAAGTGACAAACTCGCAGCAACGGCTGCCAAGTGCGGAATTCCTGTAAAACGTCTTGCGAGCGGCGCGGGTCACGACTCTGCCGTTATCGGCAACGCAGGTGTTCCTGTGGCAATGATCTTTGTTGCCAATCAGAATGGTTCACACAACCCGTTTGAGACAATGAAGTTAGAAGACTTCATGGTTGGTGCTGAATTGCTTTGGCACACTGTGGAGCACTTTGAAGGATAACTTCAAAGTTTCTAAGTTAATCCTTGCTCCTTCTCTTTTGTGAAAATCAAAAGAGAAGGAGTGGTTGTTCCCTAGTTATCTGCGAAAAGATCCTTGGGCATCCCGTCTGTGGCCGGGTCAATCAATCCAAAGTGCCGATAGGCTGCTGCAGTAGCTTGTCTACCGCGTTGTGTGCGTTGAATGAGGCCATTTTGAATAAGGAATGGCTCAACAACATCTTCAAGCGTCTCTCTATCTTCTCCTAAGGCGCTTGCAAGGTTATCGATACCAACAGGGCCCCCAGAGAATTTATTGAGAATGGTCTTTAGGAATTTTCTATCTACGGAATCGAGCCCCATCTTGTCGACATCAAGCATCTTAAGAGCGGCATCGGCAATCTCTTGAGAAACGATGCCTTTTCCCTTTACCTGCGCGAAGTCACGTACACGTCTTAAGAGACGGTTAGCAATACGGGGCGTTCCGCGGGAACGGCATGCGATTTCGTGGGCGCCTGCTTCATCGATAGCAATGGAAAGTAATCCAGCGGAGCGTTTCACGATGCTAACGAGTTCAGCGGTTGTGTAAAACTGCAGTTGATTGACGATGCCAAAACG
>CAZHBC010000121.1:0-3996 GCA_964530715.1 uncultured Sutterella sp.
TTCCTTCGAGAAGACGTTATCGCGCATTCTGTTTGGGATATCTAGAAAAGAGTTATGCGCGCAAACGACCTGCGAGCGACAAATTCTGCAAATCTTTAAAATTAAGAAAAAAGCCAAACCCTTGGAGAGAAACTACATATGCAGTCAGGGCTTCTCGTATTTACGGACTTTGTGGGAATCGTCGCTTTTGCGCTCGCAGGAATTCTTGCGGCAGAGGATAAAGATGTCGATCCTGTTGGCGTTTTTATCATGGCCTTCACGACGGCTTTCGGTGGCGGAATTGTCCGCGACCTCATTATCGGCAACCGCCCGATGTATTGGATTGCCCATCATGAGTACGTTTGGGTAACGCTCCTAATGACTGTCTTTGCGCCCTTTATCATCAATCGCTTTAGAGAAAAGGCACTAAGACAAATCTTCGTTTGGTCTGATGCGATTGGTCTTGGCTTCTTTGCAGCGGGTGGCACATCTCTTTCACTTGCGGCAGGTTTGCCCTACCTACCTGCGGTTCTTCTCGGCGTTTGCACAGGTGTCGTGGGTGGAATGCTTCGAGACGTCTTCTTAAATCGCCTCCCTATGGTTATGAGTGACCGTCAGCCCTATGCAAGTTCTGCCTTTGTGGGCTCATGGCTTTACATCCTTTTAAAGGAATGTGAGGTTTCAGAATTTGTTTCTCTTTTTGCCGCAACGTTTTTCATCGTCGGCGTTCGGATGTTCTGCTGGTATAAGAACCTGGAAATCATCCACTATGGCGTCGATGTGAAGCCAAAGGGGAAATAAGTCTTCTTTGGGATTGGTTTCGGCATGCATTTTGGGCGGAAGTATCCGCCCAAAAGATTTTTAGAGCACAAAGATGTTTTCAGCGCTTTGATCTTTCTCTGGCTTATAGAGCGGAATGCGATCTCCTGGATTGGGCCCTGCGCTGTAAAGATAAGGAGCAACCCAAGGCGTGATGTCAAGAATCATCGGGGCGATGGTGGTCTTAAAACACTCGCATGCGGCTCGAGCAATTTGAGGACCGAGACTCGATTGGTCCGACTTACGGACAACAACATAGAGTTCGCGCGAGGCAATGGGCCGCGGCATCGGGCGAATATCCACAGATTTCGCTAGCGTCGGATGCTGCAAAAGTGTTGTGGGACGTGTGAGACCCCACCCTGCGCCGTGCGCAACGTAGTCAAGAAGTAGCGCATTAATGTCAACTTCAAAGCGGTTGACAAAGGAAAGTCCTAATTGCCCGAAGAATTTCTCTTGTAATTTGCCACCAGAGTTCTGACTGTTGTACTGCAAGATGGGTAGCCCCGAGAACTGTAACCTCTCCCAAGTAAGTTCCTTGGGTAGCGTTGTGTGTTTCGGGAGAACGATAATCGAGGGTTCCCGGAAGACAAAGTAACGTTCGAGGTCGTTACGGTTTGTGAAGGGATCGGGACAGACAATCGCATCTAGGCAATCGCTATCCAAAAGTTGCAAAAGGTAAGAGCTAATCCCCGTGTAGACAGAAACCGTTGAATAGTTAGAACGAATCTTCTCGATGACCGACCAACTCATCGTCCGAGCAATCGATTCAACAAAACCGATACGCAAGGGAGAAAGTAGCGCATTATTTAGTCGCAACTGCCCGAGTTGCTCATCGAAGCGACTCAATTCAGAGGTAAGAAACCGATAGAGGCTTTGCCCAGCTGGGGTGGGGCGAATGGGCCTCACGGAGTGATCGAAAAGAGAAACCTTTAGTTCATCCTCGAGATCTGCGATGGCGCGAGAAACAACGCTTTGGCTTACTTTGAGTATTTTGGCTGTCTCCGTGAAACTCTTCTGCTCGCAGAGCTGGCAGAAGATTCTCACACGCATCCGAAAAAGTAGCATCGAAGGATTAGATTTGCTAAAGGCGATTCCCATTCGTTTTTTCTCCTTGGTTCCGAATCGCGAGATTAGCATTTCATTGCCTAAATTTGCCATACAAAACAAAAATAAAGAGATTACTTAAAGAACGATGCCGCCCCCGTGAAAATCATCTGGCAGGAAAGAGAGGCAAGAATAAGGCCCGTAATCTTAGATAGCATCGAGATGCCACTTCGTCCAATAAGGCGCTTTAATTCCGAAGAGAGGTAAAGCATCACACCGACACAAAGAGAAGCGGCAACGATTGCAGCTGCCGTGTAAAGCTTAGAGGAGAAGTCTCCCACTTCAGAACTCATCACGACGAGAAAGCCTACGGATCCAGGCCCCAAGGTCACTGGAATTGCAAGCGGGACAACCGCTAAATCCAAGACAGAGCGCTTTGAGGCGGGAAGTTGCACATTGCCGTTTGCGAGAGAAACTGCGGTAAGGAAAAGGAGAGCTCCGGCACCGATACGGAAGGCATCGACTGTAATTCCTAGAAGGTCAAAAAGCGCTGTTCCCGAGAAAAAGAGAACGAGGCTAAGGACGACAACGCCAACCGTAACACGGATGGCGAGTTGGTGACGAATCTCTACGGTTTCGTTTTCTGTCATCGCGATGAAGACAGCAACGATAAAGAAAGGCGTCAGAATAAAGAAGAACTTAACAAAGACGGCAAAGATTTCTGTGGCAGTCATAAGTGGTCTTTTTACGAGTTAAAAAATTCTGCCCTGCGACCCAAGGAAAGGGGGATAAGTAGGTCGCAGGAGCAGAAAACCCTAGAGGGGTCTAGAAGAAGACAGCGCGAATGCCAAACGCGATAAGGACATTAGCAAGTGTCACAACAAGACCCGGTAGCAGGTAGGAGTGGTTAATAACCAACTTACCAATCTTTGTGGTGCCTGTTTCGTCAAACGCGACGCCAGCAAGTAGAACGCCCGTGGAGGGGATGACGAAGTAGCCGCAAACGGCAGGGAACATGCACACAAGAGAAAGGGGATCGATACCCAAAGAAACACCAAGTGGCATCAAAGCTGCAACGGTTGCACCCTGCGAGTGCGTTAAGGCAGACACGAAGAAAAGTGCAATAGCAAAGAGCCAGGGGGCATCCTGTACGACTGCCGCAACGGAGCTCTTGATGTAGGGAAGGTTGCAAGCAATCCAGGTATCACTCATCCAAGCAAGACCAAAGACTGTGACAACACCCATCATGCCAGCGCGGAAGACAGATGTGCGAATAACATCATCGGGTTTGGCTTTGCAGAAAATCACGATGAAGGCTGCAACGACCAACATAATGAGTTCAATCATGTGGGTCATTGAGACCTTGGAGATCTTCCCTGCGGCGTTAGCAACCTGAGGACGAAGTTCTGGGAATGTGCCAACGAGCACAACGGTAAAGGCTGCCACGAGGAAGAATGCGACAGCGAGTTTCGCTTCCTTCGTGTCTCCGCCTTCTGTGCCTGTCGCAGTGGCCTTGGCTTTATCCTTAAAGTAGCCTTCGGCAACGAGACGCTGATATTCGGGGTCATCGGCGAGTTCTTTACCACGCTTGCAGACAGCAAGAGCGCCAATCATGAGGCCAATCAAAACGGCAGGAGCAACGATTCCGATAATCGTAAGCACTGTGACGCCCTGCGAGCCCAAAAGGGCAACCATGGCAACGGTAGCAGCGGAAATCGGAGAAGCGGGCACTGCGTGCTGAGAAGCAATAACAGAGATTGAAATCGGACGTTCCGGACGAATTCCAGCTTCGCGCGCAACTTCAGCAATCACGGGGAGGATGGAATACAGGACGTTCCCCGTACCAGCCATGAAGGAGAAAACGAAAGCGATAATCGGGGCAATAAATGTCACAGACTTCGGACGTGCGCGAAGAAGTTTTTCCGCGATACGAACGAGGAACGCCATACCGCCAGAGCTCTGTAGTGTCGAAGCAGCGAGTACGACACTCATAATGATGAGCATGACGTTAATCGGGGGATTAGCGGGCGCTAGGCCAAAAATAAGGATGAGGGCAAGCAAGCCTACGCCGCCACTCATACCGAAAAACACACCGCCAAAGCGCGCGCCCAAAATCATCGCGCCAATGACGATTACAAATTCCCAAAAAAACAT
>CAZHBC010000122.1:0-3984 GCA_964530715.1 uncultured Sutterella sp.
AAGCTTTTCTGGATCTACTGCTTCGCAAATCGCACCAGATGAAGAAACTGCCGATGTCAATTACGCCCTCTGTTTTGGTGACAACAGCACAGCCCTTATTAATGCAAAAAACATTAACATTCAGGCGACCTCCACAAGCACTACCGCAGTTAATACTGCTGGATTTGACACAAGAAATGCTAAGCAAATCGTTCTCATTGCTAAGAACGCTGACATTTCTGCAAAATCCGCGTCAAACAGCAAAACAGAGAAAGATGCCGAAGAAAGTATTGTTGCAGCACTTATAGTTGATGCAGAGGGATTTGTAGCGAAGTCTGTCGGTGATACTGAAACCAACTACGCCGAAGGGTCTGTCCTTAACATTTCTTCTGAGTCAACAGGCAATAGCGGTGCAGTCGGTATTTATATCGATGACGGCTCTGATGCGAAATTCAAGTATGAAAACACGAATATCACCGTGAAAAACGGTGCAACTGCCGATTCCGACTACGGTCAAGCGCTCATGGTTGCACGCGACACTGATGACACATCAGCACCTAGCGTTCTGTTTACGGGTAACCTCAAAACAACAACCACATCAGGAAAATCTTCAGCCATAGGCATCATGACAAACTATATGGATGAAGACGAGCAAAAAACACCCACGGATGCGATAACAAGTATCGTAGTTAATGGCAACACCGTTATAGAGTCAACCGCTGATGGTGAAGGAATCGCGCGTGGCATTGCTCTCTTAAGTAAATCAAAACTACGCTTAAAGGGTGATGTCACAATTACGGCCACAGGACTTGGAGATAAAACTAGCGCCATCGCTTTTGAAGCTCAAGATAGTGGCACAGAAAGCACTGTTGAAAGTTCTGACAATACTACCTATGTGAATAAGCAAGTTAAGATTGGCACAAATGATAAGGCAGTAACAATCACAGCGACTGCTAAAAACGCCAACAACGCTAAAGCGCTTTATTTACATGATGGAGGCAAGGTAAAGATTGTTGGTAAAGACGTCACAGTTACGGGCGCTATTGAGTTGGGCGAAGGTGATAATGAACTGCACGTAATAGCCAAAGAAAAAGGGATAGTTACAGGCAATATCAATGTCCTCTCAACTAAGGACGACTCTAGGGCGCTCTTTGACTTAGGAGACGGCTCAACTGTGACAGGTAACATCACAGTAAGCGAAAACAGTTCCAATATCGTCAAATTAAACGCAACGGGCGAAAAGAAGAACCTCACCTTCACAGGCAATATTTCTGCTTCAAATGGTGGGAATGTTCACTTAAGCGGTGGCAAGCACAGTGTTGGCACGCTTACTCTAGACAAGGATAGTGCCCTTGTTCTTAACGGCTCCAAAGTGACTCTTAGCAATGCAACAGAAAATGCTGCCATCACGATGGAAGGCGAATCCGAACTCGTTACGACACTTGCGGTTGCCTTTAAAGATATCGTTAAAAATGCGAACGATATCGTTACGAATGCGGCAAAACGACTTTCGATTACAGTAGCTGAATCAAGTGAAGCGACGCTTACGATTAGCGATACATTCACAATCCTCACAGACACATACGACACCCTGCAGAAACTCTACAGTGGCGTAAAACTGTGTCTTGCAAATTCCCTCTACGCCGTCGAAGAAAAACTTGAAGTTACTGAGGATAGAACTTTCGGTCAACTCGATGGAAAAGAAGCCACTGTCAGTGTCGTTAACGGAAAGACATTAAAGCTTTCTGGCGAGGGGAAGACCTCCGAAATCAAGACACTTAATCTTGAAACAGAAGACACAAGTGCCACATCCGTCGCGACCTTCAAGATGGATAAAACAACTGCGAAGATTGGAGAAATCAAGGGGAACGGCAAAGCTACTGTTCACGTTGAGGAAGGTAGCGACCTTCAGGTTGGAACCCTTACAGGCAGTATGGAAATCTCCGTTGGCAATCACGATGGTAAGGGGGCAAAGCTTTCAGTCGACAAGCTACGCATGAACGGCGGCATGATTTTTGTCGATCCGCTCTATGGCCACTCCGTATTGCGTGTCGGTGAACTGCCGGAAACGGGGTTAAACACAGCTGTCGTTGGTGGTAATGGTAGTTTCGTTATCTTCGGCGCAACAGAAGATGCGGCAAATTCGGCTTTAAGCAAAGTGAGCGGCCTTTCTAGCATTGAAGCACTCGCCTACGTTGCAACACCGCTAACCATTGGAACAAACGGTGTCCTATACGTAGATCCTGCGCTTAGTAGTGCACCATCAGTAACTGGAGGGACAGTCAATATTGTGTCGGGAGCAGCCTTAGTTATTGACCAAGTTGCAATCGGCTCTGCGAATGTCATTAGTGGAGCAACAAGCGTCACCGTCGCCTCTGATGCAACAATTGCTGTTGTCAACGCTGTCGCTGGTTCTACGCTTAGCCTCGTTGAAGTAAGCGATGGCGTTACAACGAGCATCTCGGATGAAACCGCAGTCCTTACAGATTCTCCGTTTGTCACAGGCGCTTTAAGTGGCTCAACTGGCAAGATTACTCTTAGCGAAAACGCCGATGAAACCGGTATCGATGTTATCGCCTCCGCTGGTGTGCAGTCGATGATTCGCCGTGCTGATGCAGTGCTCGCTGAAACCATTGCAGATCGCGCAGCCGCCGGTGAATCCGGTCTCTGGGTTTCTGTCCGTGGCGAACGTTATAAGCAAAGCCACGTTGGCTCAGGATATAAGGCTGACGTTGGCTATGGTGCCTTTGGTGCGGACTTCGCTCCGACCGAAGGAACACGCCTTGGCGTTGCTCTGCAGTACGGTCACGGCAAGGTCAAAGGCGATGCCTATAGCGTGAAGAACAAGATGAAAGACTACAGCGCAACACTCTATGGCTCCGCGCTTCTTGGTGACACTGGCATCAAACTCTTGGGTGAAGTTGCTTACACAAAGAGTGAAAACGACATCACGAATACCTACTACACGGGTCTTAACCAAGATCTTGATGCGAAGATGTACTCAGGCGGCCTCACAGCGCAAAAGAGTTTCTCTCTTGGAAGCTTTGAAGTCATGCCAAGCATCGGTGTTCGCGTCTCGCGTATTGAGACCGATGCGATGAAAGCTGGAGCAAATTCGATTGCTAAACAAAAGCAAACACTTGTTCAGGTCCCAGTGGCAGTTCGTCTGAATTCGAAGACAATAGAAACGGGCTCTGGTTGGAATGTGACACCACGCTTTAAGGTCGCCTACATCCCAACATTCGGGGACAAGGAAATTGAAGTCTTTGGTAAGAAGTCAACTGTGATTGACACAAGCCCCGTGCAGGGTTCTCTTGGTGTGAATTTCACGAAGGGTAACTTTGCATTTGATGCCGCTGCCAATCTCGGCGCCGGAAAGAGTGGCACAAAGACAATCGGTGCAAAGGTCGGAATGACTTATCGCTTCTAACTTAATTACTGTCTTTTAACTCTTGGGTCTGCCTATTTCTCTTTAGGTAGACCCATTTTTTTGAGTCGCAAGTTTTGCGATTCTTCGAAGCTTTTTTTGAGATTGAGATCCGCATAGTCCCTGTTGAGGATTCTGAGAAAGCGTGACTCCCTGCAATGGGAATGCGTGCCCCCCATAAACCTTCGTAAAACCACTAAGTACAAAACGAGAATAATCATCGCATTTCTTGCAAATAAAATTCAAATTTTCATGCGAAAATATTACGAAAATAAATAGATAAAAGTTCAAACGTTCAAACGTTTGCCCCCCCCCATAAAAAATTATATATTTCAAGAGAATTCTTTTAGATTTTTCGTGGAAATTCAAAACATTTTGAGAGATGAAATCACCACAAAAGCAATCGCCAGCACTCTCATAGATAAAAATTTTGAGAATAAAGCGATTAATAAAAATCTAAAAAAGCTTTTTTGATTATTTCAACAGGAATCGAGAGATTCACCATCTAGAGACAAAGGGGGAGTTCTCTATGAATAAGACATTCAAGGTTGTTTTCAATCGCGCACGTGGCGCCCTTA
>CAZHBC010000123.1:0-3960 GCA_964530715.1 uncultured Sutterella sp.
CGCACAGCGCCACTTACGCGTGGAAGTTCTTCCGTTCCCTTATCGTCTTCGGATAATTCATCAACGATGGAATAAATACTGTCGCTAGCGGCCGTGAGACGCGCCACTGAACCATTTAGGCTTGCGAGGTGACGGATTGGAGGAAGAAGCATCAAGAGAGCCGTTAAGAAGGTCACAAACTCACCCATCGTAATCTGCCCTCTGTGTGCCTGTGTGAGAGCCACAACAATCACAACAGAAACGGCGCCAACAGCAACGAAGCGTGTGAGAGGCGTTCCTGCGCTTGTCACAAGTTGCATCTTTAAGGCGAGCTTACGAATTTCTGTATTGATTTTCTTAAAAAGAGTCTCTTCGTGCTCGTAGCCATCGTAGATCTTAATGATATACCTTGCATCAATTGCCTCTTGCACAACACCGCTTAAGACGCCAAGAGCCGTCTGAGACTTTTTCGCGTAACTACGCATGCGGCGCGTCACCCAACGCAAAATAAGAACGATGAGAGGCGTGATGATTAAAGAAACAAGTGTCAGTTGCCAGTTCTGGAAGAAAAGGACAATCAACAAACCCAAAACCTGCAGGGAATCCCGCACGATTGACGTGAGAATTTCCGCTGCTGTCCCAAGTGCGTTACTTGCTTCATTAATAAACTTAGAAACCACAATGCCTGAAGGAAACTTTTGGTGCGTTGCCGCTGGCCACCTGATGATGTTTTCAAACATCTTCGCGCGAAGATTGGCAATGACATTCTGAGAAACACACTGCAGGAGGAAAGAACTTGCAAAAGTAGAAGCACCATGCAAAAAAGCAATTGCAACCAAAGCAATCGGAGCCCAATAAATCACATTGGGATCTTTTTCATAAAACCCAGCGTCGGTGAGCTTTCCAACGAAAAGCGCAATAACGGAGGCCGCAGCCGCTGTCACAATCATGGCAAGAATTGCCAAGGCAATCATGCCTTTATGTTCGAGCAGAAGCTTTAAAAGTCTCTTTAGATTATTGGGCTTTTTTGGTTTTTCTTCTTTCTTTTCTGTCATTGCGATTTATGGCGTTTGAATCTTCTAATGCGTTGCGTAAGTGCAACCAAACTTTTAAATCATAGCGTTGTTCGGGATTGTACAAGGCTAAAGCCTACAGTTGCGAGAGAGCCCTCGGATATAATCGAACGGATTATTTTAGGGGTCTTCCATGCCAACCGTTTTGTGTCGCCTTCCAAACCACGTCGGCGACTGTTGTATGTGTATGCCTGCCTTACGCCTTTTGGAGGCTAGTGGCTATACCCCAGCGCTTGTTGGTAAGCGCTGGGCAGGAGACCTTGTTGCTGGCATGGGCTGGCGCTTTGATCCCATCGAAGGGCACTTCTTTGAAGATGTCTCACGCATTCGCTTTGTTGCAAGAAATGCGGGCGCAAAGTTAGGGCTTCTCTTCCCGAACTCTTTTAATTCAGCCTTACTCTTTAAATTCGCCCACGTGCGCTGCGCAGGACTCGCAACAGATTTCCGTAGCCCTCTCTTAAAGGATGCGATTAAGGAACCAGGGGCCATGCACGAGGTTGAAAGGTTCTTTTACGTTGCGCATGAAGCCATAAAAGCATGGGGCGGAAAACCCGCTTGGGACAAGGCTCCAAAGAGCTTGGGGCTCCTTGTCTTAAAACGGCATGAAGCCGCCGCAAAGAACATTCGACGTGAGTACCACATTCCTGAACGCTATGCGATTCTTGCTCCCGTAGCAAGAGGACTACACAAAGGACGCCCAAAGTATTGGTCTCACTTTAACGAACTCTGTGCACCGCTACGCGAAATGGGAATTGAACCCGTTGTGATTCCCTCAACGCGTGAAGTTGAACAGGCAAAATCGCTTTGCCCCGACGCAACATTCCTCCCCCCGATGGGTTTGGGAAACTTCGCTGCATTGGCTAAACACGCAGAGTTTGTTGTGGCAAACGATTCTGGTATTAGTCACGTCGCCGCAGGCTTAGGTCTTAAACAAATCACCCTCGTAGGCGTCACAAGTGCTGAACGGACAGGCCCCTGGAACCCACAGGCTATTGTCCTAGGAGCGGACGGTTCTTGGCCCGATTTAAATTCCGTCTTGGAAGCTATCCGAAGAATCGTCCTCTAGATAGTCTTCATTAAATTCCGCGTGACTTGAGCGATGTTCGTAATAGGCGCTCAAAACGCCTTCTGTTGTGCGAAGCATCTGAACTAGGTGACTCGTGGGATTAACGGGCTTAGCAAAATGCGCTGTACCCCGTGTCTTTCCAGCGGCAATCTCAAGCCTAACGGGGACACTTAGGTCTTCTGCGGGAGATTCTTGGAAGAGCTTTAACATCTCTCGAACATCTGCCTTCTCACTAATGCGAACAACGAGTGTCGCTTTAGATTCTGAGCGAACCTGTGGCATCGTTTTAATCGCATCCACAGTTAGAGAAATCTTTCCATTTTCGCTTCGCTGATCCTTTCTACCTTTCCCCACAAAGACAAGCACCTCGTCTTCCTGTAAAAGAGGACGATATCTCTCGTAAACATCCGAATTAAGGAATGCTTCAAAGGTATCAAACCCATCACTAAGAGTCAAAATAGCAAACTTTCCTCTCTTACCGAGGAGAACACGGACGCCAGCGATAAGACCTGCAACCGTGTAGACAGTTCTTCCCGCTCCAACGGAGTGAAATGGCGTAGCAAAACTTCTCACTTCTTGCCTGTAGGGCGCGAAAACATCTCCCGTAAGACAGAAACCCAGAGCGCTTCTTTCTTCAGAATATTTCTTTTTCTCATCCCACTTCTCTGCGGGGAGCCAGCGGACAATTCTCTCAGGCTCCCCGAAGGCATCCGCAAAGAGGCTACCCTGCCCCGCACTTGCCGCAACAGTCTCAGCAGCTTTGAGAGCCTGGTCGACGTTAGCCATCAATTTGCCACGATTCGTATCAATCGCATCGAAGGCCCCTGCTCGAATAAACTGTTCCAGAGTCTTACGATTCACAGAAGAGACGCGCGCCGCTAGGTCAAAGATATCTAAGAACGCGCCATTCATGCGTCTTTCATCGAGGATATCTTCAACGATTTGCTGCCCCGCGCCTTTAATGGAACCCAAGCCAAAGCGAATCGTCTTTTCATCTGGAACTGTGTAGAACCATTCGCTCTCATTGATATCTGGCATGAGAATCTCGATTCCCATCTCTTTGGCATCTTCAATAAGGGCTCGGGTCTTCTCTGCCTGATCCATCACAAGGCAAAGGTTCCCAGCGAAAAATGCTGCCGTGTGGTGCACTTTCATGTAAGCGGTCTGCCAGGCGACATAGGAGTAAGCAGCGGCGTGAGACTTATTAAAGCCGTAGCCTGCGAACTTTTCCATTAAGTCAAAGATTTCCGTGGCAGTTTTTTCGCTCACGCCGCGTTCGGCTGCGCCTTTTTGGAAGACAACGCGCTGCTTTTTCATCTCTTCGACGTTTTTCTTACCCATCGCACGTCGTAAGAGGTCTGCGCCTCCGAGTGAATACCCCCCGATAGCGCGGGCAACGAGCATCACCTGTTCCTGGTAGACCATAATCCCATAGGTCTCACGCAAGATTGGTTCCATTCTGGCATCTAAGTACTCGACTTTCTCTCGCCCGAATTTGCGGTTAATAAAGTGCGGAATCTGATCCATGGGCCCAGGACGATAAAGCGCATTTAAGGCAACGAGGTCTTCTAAGCAGTCAGGCCTTGCCTGACGCAACTGGTTTCGCATGCCTTCTGATTCAAATTGGAAGACCGCCCCCGTGTTTCCTTCTCGGAAAAGTTCCAACGTTGCCGCATCGTTTGTTGGAATACGCTCTAATTCAAAATGCTCTCCGGGGTGCAATCTATCCACATACTCCACAATCTTTGCCAAGATTGTGAGTGTGGTAAGACCCAAGAAGTCAAACTTCACAAGCCCAACGCTTTCGATATCTTTCTTATCGAATTGGCTAACGGTGTTTTC
>CAZHBC010000124.1:0-1853 GCA_964530715.1 uncultured Sutterella sp.
TTAGCAACAGCGGCGTTTAGGTAACCCATCTGGCTTAAGAGTTCACGCATATTCTTTGCTCCTGCGCCACTTGCTGCCTGATAGGTCATGGAACTTACCCAATCGATAAGACCTTCTTTCACTAGGCCGTCTAAAGCCATCAACATCAGGGAAACCGTACAGTTACCACCAATGTAATCCTTGATTCCTGCCTTTAAGCTCTTATCGATAACGTGACGATTCACGGGATCAAGAACAATGATGGCATTCTCCTTCATGCGAAGAGAACTTGCCGCATCAATCCAGTAGCCTTGCCAACCGCTTTCACGCAACTTCGGATGCGTTGCCTTGGTGTAGTCACCGCCCTGGCAACTGATGATGACATCACACTCTGCAAGAGCCTTAATGTCGGTTGCATCCTTCAAAGTAGGATAGGCGTTGGGGATACCACTCGGAGCTGGGGCGCCAGCGGCCGATGTCGAGAAGAACGTTGTTGTGTCGACGCATGAGAAATCATCATTCTCACGCATTCTCCCCATCAAAACGCTTCCGACCATACCGCGCCAACCAACCATTCCGAGTTTCATGGCTACTCCTTAAAAAATTGATTTAAAAAATTAAAGGTAGCCATGCTGAGGCTACCTCTGCCTAGAACAAGGGGGAAGTATGCCACAAGCACTAAATTCTGTTATTTACTTGGGGTGCAACGGTTGTAAGGAAATAGAGACTACGTTGCGACTAAGCAAAACCTCTAGTTAGTTTTCCTCGCACGGAGAGAAAATCCCCTCGGTTTCTTCCCTTCAAATTGCTCTCTTTTCCCTTCTAACGCCGAAAAAGCAATACAATGCCCGCACAAATTAACCTCGAGTTCCTCTAATGAAAGTTCTAGGCATTGAAAGCTCTTGCGACGAAACTGGTGTCGCTCTAATCGATAGCGAGAAAGGTGTTCTCGCCCACGCGATTCACACACAGATTGACATGCACCGCGCTTACGGAGGCGTGGTCCCTGAGCTTGCAAGTCGTGATCACATTCGACGGGCCATTGTGCTCGCGGATCAAGTGCTAGAAAAAGCCCAGGTTTCTAAGAAAGAACTCGATGCCATTGCAGTAACTGAGGGGCCAGGTCTTGCTGGGGCGCTTCTTGTTGGAATCTCTGTAGCGCACGCCATTGGTTACGCTCTAGGAATCCCCGTTATTGGTGTGCACCACTTAGAGGGGCACCTACTTTCCGCAAGGCTCGCTGATCCAAAGCCAGAGTTTCCCTTTATCGCTTTATTGGTTTCCGGTGGCCACACGCAATTTATGCGTGTAGATGACTTCGGTAAATACACGCTCCTCGGAGAGACGCTGGATGATGCCGCAGGAGAGGCTTTCGATAAGACAGCCCAACTCTTAGGAGAATGCTATCCAGGAGGTCCCGCTGTTTCGCGCTTAGCGGACGAAGGAGAGCCAGGCGCAGTAGAGCTTCCCCGCCCCATGCTTCACAGTAAAACGCTTGACATGAGTTTTTCTGGACTAAAGACTGCAGTTCTCACAGCTGTCACAAAAGCAGAAAACCCAGAAGACCCCGTCTTTCGCCGTAACCTTGCGCGAGGTTTTGTGGATGCTGTTGTTGAGGTTCTTGTCACAAAGGCCATGCGTGCTGTGAAGATGACAGGGATTAAAAGAGTTGTAGTCGCAGGAGGCGTGTCCGCCAATAAACAACTGCGGGCAGGGTTACTCGAGGCCGCAAAAAAGCGTGGCGTTACGGTTTACTTTCCTCCGTTAAACCTTTGCACAGATAACGGCGCAATGATTGCTGTTGCAGGACTTGCCAGGCTAGAAAAAATGAACGAAGCAGAGCGGAAAGCCGCCCTACTTCGTTACGGATTTAC
>CAZHBC010000124.1:1953-3947 GCA_964530715.1 uncultured Sutterella sp.
GCAATCGTTCTACCCACTTCACTTAAGACAGACTGCTCGGAATCTTCATTACCAAAGCTACCATCTGTACCCAAGGAGTTAAGGATAGAAAGGCAAGCAACAAGGACAACAATCACTCGTCCTGCTCTGCAGACAAAGCCCTTCAAGCGATCCCAAGTACGGATGAAAACACCCTTCACTGTCGGAATGTGATACGGAGGAATTTCCATCACGAAGGAACCCGAAACATCCGGAAGAATCAACTTCTTAACTAAAAATCCCGTTAAGACAGCCGCACAGATACCAATGAGGTAAAGACCAAAGACAAGGTTCTGACCATTCTTCGGGAAGAACGCCGCGGCAAAAAGCACATAGACTGGCAGTCTTGCGCCGCAACTCATGAAGGGCGCCATCAGGACAGTGAGGATTCTGTCTGTTAAGCGATCCATCGTTCTTGTTGCCATCACCGCGGAGACATTACAGCCAAAGCCCACAATGAGTGGCACGAAGGCCTTCCCTGGGAGACCCAAGAAACGCATAAGTCTGTCCATCACGAAAGCGGCACGGGCCATGTAGCCCGAGTCTTCCAAGATTGCCAAGAAGAAAAAGAGGAAGAAGACAACAGGAATAAAGGTAGAAACCGTCTGTAGGCCTCCACCAATACCGTCAGCTAAAACCACCTTCACAACCTCAGGGACACCGAGGGATTCCAGAAGGCCTCCGAACCCATCGACCATGACGCCTCCGACTAAGATATCGAAGAAGTCAATGAAGGCCGATCCCAAGTTCTGTGTAAAGAGGAACATCAAGTAGATGATGCAAAGGAAAATCGGAAAGCCCGCAACACGGTTTAAAACGATTTTGTCAATCTTATCTGTAAGCGTTGTGGGAAGTTCCCCTACCTTATGTACGACCTTCGCACTTACCTCTGCAACAAGCTTATAGCGGGCATCTGCCACCGCGATATCAAGGTTACCTTCGTAGAGTTTTTCCGTTTTCTCAACAATTGGCATCACCTTCGCACGGACATCTTCTGCGAGAGCTTCGCGAGATCCGTTGGCTCCTTCAAGAAGCTCAATCGCAAGCCAATGTGGATGAACACTCTTTACGTCAGCAATTACAGCCTCGATTTCCGTATGCGCCTTTTCAATATTGGATTCATACGGAAGTGTTAGCTTTGGTAGCGATGGATTCGCAACAAAGGCCGCAATCATTTCCTTTAAGGCAACGACACCCTGCTCACGCGAGGCAACAATGCCAACAACAGGAACACCCAACATTGTTGAGAGTTCGTCTGTGCGAATTTCAATCTTGCGCTTTTTCGCAACATCGAGCATGTTGACAACAATCATCACAGGGACGCGCATCTCGATAAGCTGCGCAGTTAAATAGAGGTTGCGTTCCAAGTTCGATGCATCAACAATGTTAATGACCGCTTCTGCTTCGTGACTGAGGATGTAGTCACGTGCAACGCGCTCATCTTCGCCCGTCTTTGATACGGTCGTAAGAGAGTAAATCCCTGGGAGGTCAACGAGTTCGTAATCTGCACCATCGTGATCGAAGTGGCCTACTTTCTTTTCCACTGTCACGCCTGGCCAATTGCCGACATCCTGATGTGCACCCGTAAGAGCATTAAAAAGTGTCGTCTTACCACAATTCGGGTTGCCAACAATACAGATGGTGTGCTTCATTATTAGGCGGCCTCCACTTCCATCACATCTGCTTCGCCCTTGCGAAGACTGATGAGGCTGCCTCTAACCTTGATTTCCACAGGATCACCAAAGGGAGCATAACGTTGCAATTCAAACTGCGTGCCAGGTACGAGGCCCAACATCAGTAGGCGCTGACGATACTCAGCAGCACCGCTCGTAAAAGAGATGATCTTTCCGTTTTGTCCCGGAAGCATGTCCTTAACGCGCATCTTTTTTTCTCCAGAATAATGTTTAAATGCGAGTGAGAATGATTCTCATTTGCGACATTATAGGCATGAGAAAAATACATTGGCAATAAGACTT
>CAZHBC010000125.1:0-3925 GCA_964530715.1 uncultured Sutterella sp.
TGATTCTCATTTGCGACATTATAGGCATGAGAAAAATACATTGGCAATAAGACTTCCTCTTTAGCGTGCTCTTCTTGGCCACTCAAAAGAGAAAAACTTCTCTGTTTTAAAAGAAAAAACACACGCTCTAACCTTCTTTCCGCAGATGTCAGTAAAAAGAAACCTCCCATGCATTTTGGAAAATTGAATATTCCAAAAATGACATACCGTCTCCCGCGGAAAGAAACTTTGAATTCAAAAAAAATTTCGTGCTAGTCTAAAAAAGAGATGGGGGAAGGAGGGAAAAAATTATGGGCAAACTCATAGAGGAAGAAATCACGCTACGAAAGCTGGAGATTTTCTCTGCTTTCATGAAAAACGAGACTATCGGGAAGACTGCCGAAGTTCTCAAAATGAGTAACGTGAGTATTCACAGATCTCTTCACTCTTTGGAAGAAGGCATCGGGTGTCCCCTCTTTATTAGAAAGGGTCGTAACCTTCTGCCACTTCCAACCGCAAAGGAGCTCTATTCGCGCATCGATTACGTCCTTGCGGACCTACATAGCTGCATTCACATGACACGCCTATTAGGCAACGTCGGCAATGACCACATGCGGCTTGGCACCCTCTACTCCCTTGCCATTCAGACTTTGCCACAGCTCATTGCAGGCTTAAAGGCAAGACGCCCACATATCGACTTTGAATTGCACATGGGTTCCAACGAAATGCTCCTAAAGAGACTTTCCGAGAATCAATTAGATGCAATCATCATCGCAACGGAAAAGGACTACATCGATACGTCCCGCTTTGAAGTTCTGCCGCTATTTACCGATACGATTTTTCTTACGGCCCCGATTTCCTTTGCGCTACCTGGAATGACGCCAGATGGAAAAGTTTCTCAACCCATTGACCTACGCCTCTTAAAGGGACAACCCTTTGTTTCCCTTTCTGAAGGGTTTGCAACGTACAAAGACTTTCAGACGGCGTTTCGAGTTGCCGGCTTTGAGCCCAACGTCGTCGCCCAGGTAAAAGACATCTTCTCGGTTTTAAGTATGGTGCAGTCTGGCTTGGGGCTCGCGCTCCTCCCGAGGCGTGTCTGCACGGTCTATAAAGGTTCAGTGCGATTCTTACCGCTTGCAAACGCCTATCAGCAGAATCAAACCATCGGCATAGTCTTCGATAAAAGTAGAGAACACGAACCCAACCTCCTTGCACTAGTTGCTGAAGGAAGGATGTTCGCTCGCAATCTCCCCTCTCTTAGCCTCTAAGTTTAAAAGCGGCAAACCGCGCCTTGATGTCTGTAAGGCTTGTTTCTGCAACGCTCTCAGAGGCAATTTCGGGAGCAGCGGCTCTTGTTAACTTGGTAAGCACTGACCCAGGGGGCACTTCGACTGCAAAGCCAACGCCTCGCTCAAAAGCAGCCCTGGCAACTTCACGCCATTGTGTGCGACGAGCCATGTTATAGACAAGGTCTTCTGCAATTGCAGTTGGAGTCCAAAGGACTCTCCCTGTTGTAACACTTAGGTAGGCTTTCCTCGGACGTAGGAGCGTTACCTTTTCCATCGCTTCTTTTAATTCAGGGACAACCCGCTCCATTAAGGGGCAGTGCGAAGGCACGGCCACGCGAAGCCTCTTACACTTTTCCGCTCCCTGCTTTAATGCTGCATCGGATGCCTTCCGAAGAGCCAAATCTGATCCCGAAACAACAATCTGCGTTTCCGCGTTGTAGTTCGCGACGTAGAGATCTTTTGTCTCCGCGCAAATTGCTTCAACTGTGGGAAGCGGCAATCCCATAATTGCCATCATCCCGAAACCCGCTGGATACGCCTCTTCCATCACGCGACCTCGAACGGAAACAAGCTTTACCGCATCGGAAAACTTAAGAGCGCCACTTGCAACGGCCGCTGCATAAGCTCCGATTGAGAGCCCTGCTGTCATATCGGGTTCAATCCCTTCGGCCCTTAAGAGGTCTGCGTAGGAGACACCTTTTATGAGTAAAGAAAGTTGCACGGAGCGTGTCTTCGCTAAAGACTCTGCTGAGTCTAAGGCACTTAAATCCTCTTCTAAGGCCTCAGAAGCCTCCGCTAAACGCGCACCGCCACCTGGAAGGTTCGCGAGCATTCCAGGCCTCTGGGCCCCTTGTCCTGGAAAAGAAAAAAGTACGCGATTTAACATACTCTAAATCCCTCCCCACGGATCTCTGACAAGGCGCGGCCCCGTTACAGTCTTAAAAAGTACGGTATCCGTTCCCATCCATTCTCGGAGGGCGAAAGCACCTAACCCTGTGTCAATCTGCGTATCAACACGTGCAGGGCACTCTTCTGTGACAGAAAACCAAGTTTCAAGCGCTTCTCTTGTAAGCCTCTCACGACTTCGAATAACAATATCCAAGTCACTTTCTTTACGCATAAAACAAGTATTGGTAACAAGAGAATAGGCACAACTTCCTGTTGGGCCCCACGCGAAAGACCAAGAGCGACTTGCAAGGATTCTTAATGTCTCTACAGGCATTGTCCGAAAGGGAGTTCCCTTTAGATAGGAGAGGACTTCCCTGGGCGTAATGCGGCGAATGATATGTTTGGGGTCTACCCAAACTGCGCAACGTTCCGAGCGCTTTACACCTCGAATTCCAACAGGAAGCAGTTCTGGATTTTCCGCCTGTACGTCTCGTCTTACAACAAGAGGGAGCGACTTACTCCATACGCCATCGACCCAAGGGGCAATCTCTCCTAGAAGGCTCGCTTCAGAATCCACCCAAACAAAATCGTGTGCATAAAAATCCATTAGGAGAAAATCCTCCATACAAAGTGAAATGTCGCTCTTTTCCCCGCATCTTAACAACCTCCATGGGCTAGACACGGGCTTCTCGTTTTTTCTTTCATTACTCCAAGGCTAACAATCGCGCCACGAGGTTAATTGATTCAATCCCCCTTTCACGCTGATACTCCCAAACGACTCGTTTTTACTTTTTTTCAAAAACACTCCACGGAGTACAAACATCATGACGTCTCTTATGACTCAAGGTAAGGTTTGGGATAGTCGGAGGCGGGAAAAAGCCCGCAGACTCGCAAAACTTTCCCGCACAGGGAAAGTGATTGCGACCTCTGACATTGTCGCAAGTCTTGAAGCGATCCTAGAACCCGCCGACAAAGTCGTTATTGAAGGCAACAATCAAAAACAAGCCGATTTTCTCGCCCGTGCCTTAGCTGAGGTTAATCCAGACCGTGTGCACGATTTGCACATCGTTATCCCGAGTATCAGTCTTCCGGAACACCTCGATATCTTCGAAAAAGGTATCGCACGCAAGTTGGATTTCTCCTACTCAGGTACCCAAAGCCTACGCATCTCGCAGCTCTTAGAGGATGGCATTCTTGAAATCGGGGCAGTTCACACCTATATCGAGCTTTATTCACGTCTTTACGTGGATTTGATTCCTAACGTTGTTCTCGTCGCTGGCTACAAAGCAGACCGTGCGGGTAACCTCTACACAGGCCCGAGTACAGAAGACACCCCCGCACTCGTTGAAGCTGCGGCTTTCCACGATGGCATCGTTATCGCACAAGTTAACGAAATCGTCGATGACCCTGCAGATCTCCCACGCGTGGATATCCCGGGCTCTTGGATTGATGCCGTTGTAGAGGCTGACAAACCCTTCTTTATCGAACCGCTCTTTACGCGCGATCCGCGGCAAATCAAGAATCAACACATCTTGATGGCCATGATGGCAATTAAGGGCATCTACGCAAAGCACGAAGTCACCTCTCTGAACCACGGTATTGGTTTTAATACCGCCGCTATCGAACTTCTCCTTCCCACCTACGGTGAAGCCCTAGGACTCAAAGGGAAGATTTGCCACAACTGGTGCTTAAATCCGCATCCAACACTCATCCCGGCGATTGAATCGGGCTGGGTTGAGAGCGTGCACTGCTTCGGTGGCGAACTCGGC
>CAZHBC010000126.1:0-3880 GCA_964530715.1 uncultured Sutterella sp.
AAGGCAAGTGTGTTTTCCACTAAGTGGCGAGATACCCTTCTTAAGTACCCCGAGTTTGATTGGACAGCCCGAGCCCCGACCGTAAATGCGGTTTCTACAAAACTTACGCGCGAAAAGACGCGAGAAACCGCAAGCTTTCTTTTAGGTCTTAAAGAGGATTGGGGCCTTGTCCTTTTTCTTGATGCGTCAAAGTTAAGTGCGAGTATGGCGCCTCTTGCCGCCCGCTTTGCGTCTCTTTACGAGATGGAACTCCTTGAGGTTGCCGTAGACAGTAAAGCGAAAAAACAATTCCCGAAAGCCCGTGTTTCCTTCGGAGAAACACGCCTTATTGGAAAAGGGGGATTAAAGCTTTTCCCCGCTCTCCTCCTACTTCATAGGAAGGATAAGTCTTGGTCCGATGCAAGGCTCGTTGCAACGGGGGTTGTAGATGTTTTAGAGATCGGACGGCGCATAGAAAGGATTGCAAAGGCGGAAAGCGAAAATCCTTCCCCAGACTTTAAAGGGGTAGGGAAGAACTCTTTTGAGGCGGCAGGTCTTTTTCAATCGGGAAGCGCTAAATGGAATCCTTCGGGTGAAACGGGGATGCACGAGAATGAATTTGAGAGAGGAGCCCTTCCATGAGAAACGACAAACTGCGTTCCGCACTTTTCCTAGGGAGTATGTCTTTTTCCCTTATCTTTGCGCCCCCTGTGCGTGCGGGCTTTGTTGCAGATTTCTTTGAAGAAAGCCGAGCGATGACAAATGTCACTGCTGCGGGCGTCCGGGAAGCGGGAGCCGTTCATGCTGTCACTGGCGGTGGCTTTGTCTTTAAAGCCCCCCGTAACGACTTTGTTCCTTTCCCGATTACGCCACCAAGCCTCAAGGCGGGTTGTGGAGGAATTGATGTTTTCCTTGGGGCTTTCTCTATTCCATCTCGAGAAGAGTTTGTAAGTTTCTTAAAAAGCGTAGGGACGGCTCTCCCTGGACTTGCCTTTCAACTCGCGTTACAGACAATGGCCCCAGACTTAAATGAGCAAGTGGGGCGCTATGCGGACATGATCCGCTCCTACACCAATCGCTACACGGATAGTTGCGAAGCGGCGAGAGCGCTCCTTGAACAGACGGGAGCCGCCGAACACTTAACGCGTATTGTGGAAGGGGCTAAGAATGCCCTTAGAAGCGAAGGAACAGTTTCTGACCAATCCGAAGCAGATCGCTGCGTTCGAGATAATGGGGGGAAGGCCATCACATCTGCCCCAACACGAAAAGACTCCGCAGGAAACGTCGTTGACGCAGCGGAAATTAACCTCACGTGGGCGCTTCTTTCTAATGGGCGCTTGGGGAAGACTGACTTTGATTCCACAAGCCTCAAAGAGACGATGATGACGCTTATCGGTACGACAATATTCACGAAAGCAGGAGAGGGGGAAGACGCCGTCATCGAAGCGCGCGAAGTTGCAGGGGTAGATCTCCTCCCGGTTCTCTTTAGTGAAGTGGGAAGCACCGCTACCTCAGTGAAACTTAAATGCGATGAGAAGAGTAAGTGCCTTAATCCCACTAGGACGCCGCTTGTGGATACGGATATCGTTTCAGAATTAAAGAAGGCTGCGGGAAATTACGCCTCTGCAATCCGTAAGAGAGACGCCTCTCTTGTCACAGACGATGAGATGCTTTTCTTAGCTTCGATTTCTTCTGTGCCACTCTTGCGGATTCTTAATCTAGCGAGTGTCTCACGCTATGAGGGGATTGCAACCGACATCATTAATACCTATGTGGAGGCGGCAGCCTACGAGGCGCTTGTCGGCGCCTTAGAAGCGCTTGCCGCAGATATTCGCCTTGTTGCAGGGAGCTCAGCCGCAACGGGACTTAGTACCGAGCACGCCCGTCACGCAGAGAAGATTCTCACGCGTATTACGGATGTTGAAAGGGGACTATCTGAAAGACGCGACAAAGTTGTGCAAGCGATGATGCGAGCAGGTGCTCTCATCACGCAACTCGAACACATAGAAAAGAGCCTAAGGGGAAACGTCGCTGAGTCTCTTACTCGGCTAACTGCGAGCGGTGGAGGGTAGTAGCCCATGACGGAAGTTCTCTACTACGCCTACTGGAATGGCGAAGCACTGCGGGATGTTTTTGAAGCCACAGCGGGAATTTTTAGCCTCACCTCTTTCACAAAGTTAGCGGCTTTTTCTGTCCTCTTTGGTCTCATTCTTGTCATCGCTGCATCGGCCGCAAAAGCCGAAGGCAAGGGGGCGATTACCTTCGTAGCTTCCGTCATTCTTCTTTGGTTTACGTTAATTGTCCCGAAGGCTTCCGTTGTAATTACGGATGTGAGAAGTGAAGAAGTCTATGTCGTAGATAACGTTCCCTTCGGAGTGGCGATTCCCGCAAGTATCGTTAATCGCGCAGGCTTTTGGCTTGCTACGACCTATGAAACGGCTTTTAGCCCAGTGGAAATTGCACGGTTTACGAAGTTTGGAGCGGTTTTCCCAGAGCGCATCTTAGAGGTCCTCTCGGCTACGGGCCCTGTGGATCCCACTGCGCGTGAGATGACCCATTCGGTACTCGAAGCCTGCGTTATTCCAGAGGTTGCAACAAGTGAAGCGAAGGTGCGAGAACTCACGGAGAGTACGGACATTTGGACCACTGTGACGCGCGAGGGTTGGGTAAATCCCGCAAGGCGTGTTGCCCTAGGGGGAGACGCGGGAGTTCTCTCATGCCCTGCGGCTTTGTCGACTTTGCAGAGCACACTTGAAAGTAAAGAGCTTCCTCTTTTAAAGCGCGTTTTGGGCGCAAAACTCGCTCCAGAAACCGCTGACCCATCGGCACTCTTAGCCCGTGCCGTCCCCCAAGCGGAAGCGCTTCTTTTCGGCTTAAGTCGCGCGATGGACGTGAGCCTAAGGCAGAGTGTTCTCCTTGCTGCAGTTCCTGAGGCTGCGGCTTCTTTTACCGCAAAGGCCGATGCCCCTGCGGCGCTTGCTGTGGCGCTTTCTAGGGCTCAGGGGAATCTCGCAAGTGAGATCAACTACCGCACGATGGCTTCCATCGCAAAGGACTCCCTTCCGAAAATCCGCAATGCCCTGGAATTTGTTGTCATAGCGCTCTTTCCCCTTGTTGCTCTCTTAACGCTAAGTTCTGGCACAAAGTGCACGCTTTTACTAAGGGGTTACTTCTCTTTACTTCTTACCGTACAGCTTTGGCCTGCGGTTGCCTCTGTCGTAAATCACCTCATCGTCTCAGCGGATGTGACGCCCTTCGGAGCCTTAGCGCGCGAGTTCGGAGGAAATTCTCTAGCCTCTTTGGCCCTCATCCGAGAGGTAGGAGCCACGTCTCAAGCGATCGCAGGTGGCCTCATGTGTATGGTTCCTGTCATTTCCTACGCCCTCGTACGCGCAGGAGACGTTGCCGCCACGACGCTTGTAAGTGGCCTTATGGCACCAGCCCGTTCTGCCGCAAGCGCTCAAGGCGCAAATCTTGCCGCCGGCAACCTCTCTCAGGGTAACGTCCGGCTTTCCAACACGAGTATCGAAACACACCGCGGGAATAAATTTGACCGCTCGACTGAAGCCGTGAGTTCGGATTCTCTTCAGACGAAATCCGCCTACGGTTCTGTTACGCGTGATGGATCGGGGGCCGTCACGGGCCTCACACGCACGGCTGTGAACTTTGGTCTAAATGAAAGTGTTTCTTCTAGTGGTTCAAGAAGGGCAACGAATTCCGTTACAACACGCCGCAGTAACGTAAAGGCAGATTCTGCTCGGTACGTGATTGCAGATGCTGCAGTGAGTGCGGATTCTTCAGAGCGGGGTTTTGCCTCAGCTCTTCGAGATGCCATTGCAAGGGGGAGGACTTTCTCGACGGATCAAACATCTAGTCTGCAGTCTTCAAAGTCACAAGCAGT
>CAZHBC010000127.1:0-2135 GCA_964530715.1 uncultured Sutterella sp.
AGGGGTTTCTTAAGAAAGACGGTTGGTTCCTATGCTTGAAGCTATTTTGAATTCATTATGTGCTGTAGCAGTTGTTGCCGCTGTTGCAGCTGTCGGTTACTACTTCGCTGACAAAGGCACTTTTAACGAACAAAGCCGAGCGGACATTGCAAAGCTTGTCAACATATCTCTACCGTGTTTTCTTTTTTATTCCGTTGCGGCTCGCTTCACACACGACCAGTTTATGGAGCTTGCGCAAAGCCTCACGTTGCCCTTCATTGTCATTCTGATTAACTTCGCCTTCTCCGTACTCTTTATTAAAGTCGGCTGGGTAAAAAAGGAACGGGCGGGAACATTTATCGCCTGCTTTTCTGGATCAACCGTGCTTTTCGTGGGTGTTCCTATTGTGATGGCAATGTATGGAGATCGTGGTATCCCGTACGTCTTGGAGTACTTTATCGCTAACTGTCTATTCATTTGGACAGTGGGCCTATATAACATCCAACTTGACAATGTTCGGCGTGTTGGCGGGACTGCGCCGAAGATCTTCTCCTTTAAGAGCATTCGTATGCTTTTAAAACCCCCATTGCTCGGCTGTATGTTGGGCCTTTTCTGTGTACTTATAAGCTTCCGGGTTCCCGATACTGTCATGATGATTATGCGTTACTTGGGGAACCTCACAACCCCCTTGGCACTAATCTTTGTGGGTATTACGGTACAGATGGTTGGCTTTAAGCGACTTCGTAAGATGCCGCGAGAACTTTGGCTCGTGCTCTTTGCCTGCTACGTGCTCAGGCCCGCGATTACCTACTTTGTCTCAATCCCCTTTGAACTCGATGACTTTATGCGGCGTGTCTTCATGGTGGTTTCTGCCCTGCCAGTTTCCTCTGTGACGTCCGTTTTAAGTAAGGCCTACGGGGGAGATGCAGAGTTTGCAGCAAGCGCAATTGGCGCATCGACAGCAGCTGTGGTTTTTGTGATGCCCGTGATTTTGATTCTCGTGAATCTTATCTAGTCCGTGGGATTCCTATACAATCCCACTCTTGGCGGGTCCCCTCGCATAAGAGCTCTGCTAACCTGGTCAGGTCGGGAACGAAGCAGCCACGGCGGAATACTCTTAGTGCCGAGGATAAGGCTCGCCATTTTCATGCGCGGAGGGGAAATCCACCGAGCGCATGAGAATGTTTTCATTAAAATGCCTGCAGAGATAAAGGACTTCTTTCCTGCGTAAGAAAAGAAGCTCGCCTGATGTTTTCCATAATTAATTGATTTTTGGGTGAGAAGATGAGCTACCAAGTATTGGCACGCAAGTGGCGTCCGCATGATTTTGAAAGCATGGTCGGTCAAGAGCACGTTGTTGCCGCCCTAAAGCATGCACTCGATGAAAATCGCCTGCACCACGCTTATCTTTTCACGGGAACTCGAGGCGTTGGAAAGACAACGCTTTCTCGCATCCTAGCGAAATGCCTTAACTGCACAGGGGAAGACGGAAAAGGCGGTGTCACCTCAAAGCCTTGCGGTAAGTGTGAAGCCTGCAGAGCTATCGATGAGGGGCGCTTTATTGATTACATCGAAATCGATGCGGCATCGAACCGCTCTGTTGAGGAAATGACTGCGTTACTTGAGCGCGCGATGTATGCCCCTACAAATGCGCGTTACAAGGTCTACATGATTGACGAAGTGCACATGTTAAGTGCCCACGCCTTTAACGCAATGCTTAAGACTTTGGAAGAGCCTCCAGAGTACGTTAAATTCATCCTCGCTACGACAGATCCTCAGAAAGTGCCCGTAACGGTGCTTTCACGCTGTTTGCAATTTAATTTAAAGAATATGACGCCAGAAGCTGTGGCCTCACACATGACGCATATTTTGAAAGAAGAGGGAATAGAGGCAGAACCCGCGGCACTGAGGCTTCTTGCGGAAGGTGCCCGAGGATCGATGCGAGATGGTTTAAGCCTCCTTGATCAAGCGATTGCCTACGCAGCAGGCCCTGTGACGCTAGAAGCCGTGAGAAACATGCTTGGCGTTGTCGATTCTGAGGTGCTTGTTCGTATGACAGAGGCAGTCCTTGCAGGGGACGCTAAGGGTGCGCTTCGACTCGCAGATGAGATGAACGCAAAGAGTTTCTCCTTCTCGCAAGCCATTCGCGATTGGGC
>CAZHBC010000127.1:2235-3844 GCA_964530715.1 uncultured Sutterella sp.
GCTCCTTGGGAGGAAGCGCCGGGAAAATCCTAGCGCCAGCTGATGCTCGACACGACTCAGGAGCTGATGCAGTCGAACTCTTCGAGGCTACACCTGAGTTGCTCGGTTGGCGCAAAAAACTGTGTCAAACAAATCTAGAAGGATTTGTTCGGGAAGTTGTCGCTTCCTCAGAATTGCTCGAAATCGATGATAAGCACGTATTATTACGGCCTCGTTCACACGCTTTTGTCTCAGAGAGTCTCACGACGAGTGTTTCAAAAGCGTTTACTAAGGCAGTAGGACATGACTTTACCGTCACGTTTGACGCGGAGGAGTGTGCTCCCGATGCGCCGAGCGTCTCTCGGCTTGAACAGGCTGAGAGAATCCGCGCACAACGGGCTTTGGTTGCAGCGTTTCGTAGCGACCCCTTTGTAAAGAAAATTTTAGAAACCTTCGATGCGGTACTTGATGAATCCACGGTACGCACTGTAGAAACGAAAGAAAAGGCAAAAAAATGATGAAAGGTAATCTTCAGGGACTTCTCGCTCAGGCGCAGAAGATGCAACAGAATATCGAACGGGCTCAAGCCGAGCTCGGCAACACCGAAGTGGTGGGTGAAGCGGGCGCAGGGATGGTTCGCATCACGATGACTTGCAAGCATGAAGCAAAGAAAGTCGAGATTGATCCTAGCGTCTTTTCTGGTGAAGCCGACGATAAGGAAATGTTAGAAGACCTCATCGCCGCAGCCTTAAATGATGCCTCTCACAAGGTGACGGAAGCCGCAGAGGCAAAGATGCGGGCTGCGACAGCGGGAATGCCACTTCCTCCGGGAATGAAGCTTCCTTTCTAATCTCTTTTTGTAGAGAGTTCTAGCGATGCAGTTTCAAGAAGTGCTTCAGGCAATTTTCTTAGGTATTGTCGAGGGACTTACGGAGTTTTTGCCCGTAAGTTCCACGGGACACTTGATTGTTGCAGGTTGGGCAATCGGTTTTGAAGGCGCAGGAGCGGATACGTTCTTTGTTGCGATTCAGGCTGGAGCCATCTTGGCTGTTTGCTGGTATTACCGAGAAAGAATCTTCTCAATTCTCTTGAACCTCTTTAAGCCTGGAAAGGATCGCAGATTGGCCATCAATACGGTGGTGGCATTTTTCCCTGCGGCAGTCTTGGGGCTTTTCTTAGCAAAGGCAATTAAGGCTTATCTCTTTAACCCAGTGACAGTGGCAGTGACTCTTATCGCTGGCGGCATCGTCATCCTCCTTGTTGAACGCGCCAATATTAAAAGTTCTCGCGAGCCACGCGTAAAAGAGATGGATGACATGACGGCGAAAGACGCTTTTGGTGTTGGGTGTATGCAGTGCTTGGCATTAATCCCAGGGATGAGCCGATCTGGAGCAACGATTATCGGTGGTATGGTCTTAGGGCTTTCTCGCAAAGCGGCTACGGAATTTTCCTTCTTTCTTTCCATCCCAACGATTTTTGGCGCAACGGTCTATGACCTCTATAAGAGTTACGACACGCTGAGTGTCGACATGGGGCCTGCAATCCTTGTGGGCGGCGTTGTGAGTTTCATCTCTGCGATTATCGTTGTTAAGTGGCTCCTTGCCTTTGTAAGCCACAACGACTTTAGAGG
>CAZHBC010000128.1:0-3828 GCA_964530715.1 uncultured Sutterella sp.
AGCGCATCCTCAAGTAACGGATCTACCTCTTTTCCTAGTCTTTGGAACTTCAATTCAAAGACCCAGTGATTCGCATCTGTGTCAACTTCAATGTCGCTACGACCTAAAGAAGTGTGCCGTTCGGAAACCGCATCAAAACCCGTGCAACTTAAGAAAATCTGCAAGAAAGCCCGTAGTGTTTTCTCAGACCGAATGGGGTAATCGACATAGTCGATGGCAGAAAATGTGCGGTTAGTGGCAACAAAAAGAGACTCTATGTCACCTGCGGCTAAGGCATCCTAGATTGGGACAATACCCGCCTGGTAAAGGGAATTCTTTTTAACGAGCTTTCTGGCGTATAAAGAAGCCATCGAAGAAGCCACCTCTTTGTTGGGAAAGCCAACAAAAAATGTATCTAACTCGCGTCGTTTAATTGTGAGGTAACCGGATTGTGTGAGAAGTGTCACATCATCAATCTCGTCAAAATCCGCAGTACCTTCAAGTGTTTCTACGCTAACTTCCTTTTCATTGGCATACTCTTCAGGGGCCTTAAGCGAATGGGAATGAAGATACTTTTCAAGTAGCGTAAGTTTCCCGCCACTTTGCATCCAATAGTTATCAAACCCAAGTTCAAGCCAACTAAAGAAATTCAGTACTGACCAGGGAGCATAAACGTGACTTGTGACGTTTTTATCGAAACAATAACCGTCGTAGTTTTCTCTGAGTTTTTCGAGGACTTCTTCTTGAGGGATTGACAGTACCTTTGCCGCTTTTTCGAGATACCCTGCAAAGTTCTCTTTAATATCTTCTTCTGAATATCCAAGTAGCGTCCCGAAAACGGGATTGAGCGAGATGTCTGTGAAGTTGTTGAGTTCGGAGAAAATCCCCGTCTGATTGAACTTCGTGATTCCCGTCATGAAGACGAAACGAAGAGCCGCATCATTGGATTTAATGATGGCGTAAAAGGAAGACAAAAGCCGCCGCACTTCACTAAAAAGTCCCTCGTTATCTAAGGACGCCGTTTGAGGGGCATCGTATTCGTCAACTAATAAAACAAGGGAATTATTGGGTTGGCTTTGCATCCAGTCTGAAATTTGGTCAATCCATTCGTTTTCTTTTTCTTCGTTAAAAGAAAAACCCGCACGCTCAAATGAGCCAGTGACAACGGAACAGAGTTTCTTTTCAAAACTAGCTTTGTCCGTAAAGCCTTTAACTTTAGAAAAATCGATTTCTACAACGTTGTACGTTGCATCATCCCAAAGTTTTTCGATAGCAAGCCCAGAAAAGTATTTCAGTCCCTCTTTAAAGAGTGAGGCGAAAGTGCTAACAAGAAGAGACTTTCCAAAACGCCGCGGACGAATCAACAAAAACTTTTCCGCTTTATGAGCAATCTCGTAGATAAGATTCGTCTTATCCACGTAAATTTGCCCTCGCATACGTAGCGTTTTAAAGTCTGACGTCCCTAAAGAGAGAGGCCTAAGCGTTTTCTCTGACATGGTCTGAAAAGTTCTCTAGCAAAAGAGAGATAACACATACGAAGCAATATTATGCAATTCGAACATATTTTGTTCGATCGATGCAGTCTGTAGTTCTCGCTAAAAAACCAATTCTCCTGCTGGGACTCCCATAAGTTTCGCACGCGCCTCTACGTAGGCAGGATAAATCCCCTCCACTGTCTTCCAAAAACTCTCCGAGTGATCCATATGAGCAAGGTGGGCAAGTTCGTGCACGACAACGTAATCAAGAACGTCATCTGTGAAAAATATGAGTCGCCAACAAAGTCTTATAACGCCCTTCGTCGTGCAACTTCCCCAACGCCCACGAGTATTTGCTAGACGCCAAGAAGAAGGCACAAGGTGGGCCTTTTCTGAATAAAACTTAAGTCTTTCCCCGATGCGGCGCTCAGCTTCAGAAACAAGCCACACCCGCACAGCCTCCCGTACACGAGACTCTTCTGCGTTTAAAGGTAAGGCAACAGCCAGAATCTTCCCCTCTTCCAAGAGTTCTGTCTTTGGCCGTCCAAGAGAAATCTTCACTCGCGTCCCTCGGTATGGGATGAGACCCCCTTCTTCAAAGCGAATCGCATCGACCGCTTCTTTTTCTCTCCAAGTCTCACGCTCTCTGAGTTTTCTTTCAATCCAGGTGCGCTTCTCTTCAATAACCCGTTCGATTTCTCGAATACTTACCCAACGCGGAGCGGAGACTTCTAGGCCATTAACACCAATCTGTAGTCCAATGGTGCGACGTCTTACGCGTTTTAAGGTGTAAGGAATCTCTCGCGTAAGAATTGAATTTGAATCTTTTTGAGGTGTTTTTGGGGGAGGAGCAGGCGGAAAATCTTCCGCATCTTCATCGAATAAAGAAAGTTGCTCTGGGAACTTCATCTTCCGATTACTGTTGCTTTTCTTTGTAAAACTTTGGATTACCAATGCGACGTACTTCTGCCTCTATCCACTCAGAGGCGATGTGATTGGCTTCTGCAAAAGTTTTCCCTTCTGTTGGAACCGCAGGCCCAATAGAAACAATAATCTTTCCAGGAATTTTCCCAAAAGAGTTCCTGGGCCAAAATTCTCCTGAATTCACGGCTATCGGAACAATCACGGCCTTCTCTCGAGTAGCAAACCGTGCTGCCCCGCTCTTGTAGGTAGAAGTCGCTCCAGGCGCAACACGCGTCCCTTCTGGAAAGATTCCAACCCACCAACCGCGGTTAAGCATCACGGAGCCTCCGCGGAGAATCTGCTCAAAAGATTTCCTACCGTTTGAGCGATCGATGGGAATCATCTGCATCGATTTAACAGCCCAGCCGAAGAAAGGAATCCAGTGAATGGACTCCTTATAGACATATCCCACACGCTCTGGCATCCAAGCAGGGATAAAAAGCGTTTCCCAAGCAGACTGGTGTTTGCAGAAAATAACGGCTTTTGTAGAGGCATCGGGAAGATTTTCTGCCCCTCGAACCTCATAATCGAGTCCACAGATCCACTTCCCTGCGAGTAAGGCAAACCGCATCCAAGTGCGTACAAACCAGTCGTAGCGGCGGTTGATATCGACAAATGGCCAACAAAGCACACAGCTAATACCAACCGGAATCGCCGCTAAAAGCAAGACGAAGTAATAAATAAGCGCACGCAAAAAACGCATTGTCTTTGCCTAATTTAAGCTTATGTCCTTCTCTTAACTTGCCAAGTGAGAAAGCTCTGCAACACTATTCATGAGGTCGCCCAAGCGCTTCAAAAGCGCCTGACGGTTTGCACGAATAGCCAGATCTTCGGCGTTAACCATCACATCCGAGAAGAACTTATCCACCGGCGCCTTAAGCGGCGTCAACGAGGCCAACATCCCTTCATAGCCACCGCTCTCATAGAGTAACTTCGCAACGGGTTCGTGCTCACAGAGAGCCTTGTAAAGATCCTTTTCCGCTGGTTCCTTTAAGAGATCCTCGCGAACCTCACTCGGAATTTCTCCCGTGACCTTTCTTAAGATGTTGCAGATACGCTTATTCGCATCCGACAAGCTCGAAGCCTCTGGGAGCATTGTGAATTTCTTCACAGCTTCAATGCGTTTCACGAAATCCGCAGGCTTCATCACGCGCTTTGCTAACACGGCCTCAACCTCTTGCGCTGTGAAACCAGCTTCACGCATCATGACGCGCAGTCTCTCGGAGAAGAACGTGAGGAGCGGCTCCGTAGCATCCTTAACAAGAGAAACTTCACTTTCGACCGCAAAGGCCATCTCCACGAGTTCATCTAAGCCAAGATTCAATTTTCCTTCGATAATCATGCGAAGGACACCTAAGGCGTGACGACGCAATGCGAAGGGATCCTTGTCGCCAGTAGGCATCTGACCAAT
>CAZHBC010000129.1:0-2168 GCA_964530715.1 uncultured Sutterella sp.
AAAACCAACAGGTGATCTAGCGCTTCGCCGCGAAGTTTTGCAGCTTGGATGAAAATCGAGAGTTGCTCCTTAATGGAGGTTTGTCCGACATAGTCGGCAAGCTTCAAAGGACGAAGAGCGCGATCGATATTTTCTTCTTTTGGACTCGCGACTTCGCTTGCAACTACACGTTCGACGTTTTCCATGAATGTATAACCCTTGTTTGTTTCTTGTCACTTTGAGAGGTTTTTCAGCGCTTCGCGAATTCCATCATTTACGCTAATGTCCGCAGGAAGTCCCTTAATGGCAAGTTGCGCTTCTCTATCTGAGTAACCCAAAGAGAGAAGAGCGCTTACGATATCAGCCTTGCTGTTCGACCCTGCAGCGCCCGTATCCGTTGTGCCAACAACAGTGTCAAGTTTACCTTTTAGTTCGAGAACGATGCGTTCAGCCGTTTTCTTTCCGACTCCTGGAATGCGAGTAAGTAGCCCAGCCTCCCCTGTGGTCACTGCTTGGCTTAACAGCTGTGAAGAGATGCCAGAGAGAATCGAAAGCGCAATTTTTGGACCGATGCCTGAAATGCGAATCAAAAGCCGAAAGAGGCTTCGCTCTTCTTTTGTGAGAAATCCATAGAGCAACTCTGCATCTTCACGCACGACAAAATGCGTGAAAAGCGTAACTTCCGACCCTACTTCAGGAAGGTTATAGAGAGTAGACATCGGGACATCGATTTCATAGCCAACACCAGAAACGTCTACGAGAATCTGTGGAGGCATCTTCTCAAGTAGTGTTCCCTTAATCCTTCCAATCATTTGTTTCTCCCTTCAACGAATTTTTCCCAAGCACTTCTGCTCGAGACCCGAAGGCGTCCTGCTGCAACTGGAATCTTTCTTGCCGTTGCCTGCGATTCAATCTCTTCCATCTTTCTAGAGTGCGCAGCGGTAAGGGCACAGGCTAGTGCGTCTGCCGCATCGGGTTGCAGGTCATCATTGAGAGATAGGAGCCTAGCAACCATAGCCTGAATCTGAGGCTTTGTGGCTCGTCCCGTCCCCACGATGGCGTTTTTAATATGCGTTGCACTGAATTCTTCAACCTTAAGCCCCTTCGCTGCAAGAGAAGCAAGTGCGGCTCCTCGAGCCTGTCCCAAGAGGAGTGTCGTTTTTGGGTTGCGGTTTAAGAAGATAATTTCTGCGGCTGCAAGGGCTGGTTTTGTTTCTTCAATAATCCGCCTGAGTTGTTCTGCGATGAAGGCAAGGCGATCAGCGAGTTCCCCCTTCGGGACATGAATGCATCCTGCGGTGACAAAGGTTGTTTTTCCGCCTTTAACATCGATAACACCAAACCCTGTGTGATTTAGCCCTGGGTCAACACCGAGAATGCGAAGTGTTTGTTCTCCCGGCATTCCTCTAGGGCTCCGTATCTGAGGCTCTAGCAGCCTGAAGCATCTCAAAAGCGGTCTTTCGGGCGGAATCCGTAATCTGAATGCCGCCAAGCATGCGGGCGATTTCTTCTGTGCGTTCCGCTTCCGTTAAAACCCTGAGAGTACTGCGAGTGATGCCATCGGCCGTTGCTTTAGAAACTTGCCACTGCGTTGTGGCGCAGGATGCCACTTGTGCAAGGTGTGTAACGCAGAGGACTTGACGAGATTTCCCAAGGCGCCGCAGAAGTTTTCCAACAACCTCAGCAACTGCGCCTCCGATGCCACTGTCGACTTCATCGAAAATAAGCGTTCCTACAGGGGTAAGTTCTGCAGTGATGACAGCAATCGCAAGTGAGATGCGGGCAAGTTCTCCGCCTGAAGCAACCTTGGTGAGTGGCCTCGCAGTGGCCCCCGCGTGACCTGCGACGAGGAACTCACACTTTTCCGTTCCGCCTGACCAAGCTTCACTTTCTCGCAAGGAGATTTCAAGGCGTCCCCCCTGCATTGCAAGCGTTTGCATCTTTTCTGTTACCGCTGAGGAGAGTGCCTTTGCGGCTTTCTCGCGTTCTTTCCTTAAGAGGGCGGCTTTCGCGAAGAATGCGGTTTGTGCTTCCTTTTCCGCCTTCTTTAATGCATCAACGTCAGAGGCTTCTTCAATTTCAGAAAGGCGTGCCTTCGTTTCTTTTAAGAGAGTAAAAAGTTCTTCTGGAGAGCGGTGAAACTTCTTAGAAAGGCGCCAGTAGTTATTAAGTCTCTCATCGAGCTCAGC
>CAZHBC010000129.1:2268-3736 GCA_964530715.1 uncultured Sutterella sp.
TTAGAAGTTCTTCGTCTTTTGCGTAACCATCTAAGAGGTGCAATTGATGCGAAGTTTTAAGTAGCGATTGATGCGCGTGTTGCCCGTGAATATCTAGGAGTCTTTCCCCTAGGTCATGCATCTGTGTTACGGTGACCGGGACGCCATTGATCCAACAACGAGACCTTCCGCTTAAATCCACAGTGCGACGTAAGAGAGCGGTGTCAAGGGCATCAATTTGTGCTTCTTGCATCCAGGCGCGCGCCCAATCATCCAAAGTGAACTCTGCGGAAACTTCTGTTTTCTCCGCGCCTTCCCGAATAAGTGTTGTATCGCTTCTTGCCCCAAGAACAAGTTCCAGAGCATCAATGAGGATGGATTTCCCAGCGCCCGTCTCCCCCGTTAGACACGTCAACCCCGCAGTGGCTTCTACCGAGAGGCCTTCCACGATGACGAAATCTTTTAGGTTAAGTAGCGTGAGCATGGCGAGAAATCAACACTGTTTTTGGTGCACGGGGTGGTCGTTCTGTGGCAAGACACTCCAATTGAGTTTACGGCGGAACATCGCGTACTGATTGAAATTTTCCGAGTGCAACATGATGAAGTGCGAATCTTTACTCGTACTAATCTTGAGAACATCCCCAACAAGAACATCAAAGAAAACCTGCGCGTCAAAACTTGCCACTGCACTACGGGTTTCTGTCACTTCAATGCGAACAGTTGCGGTTCTCGGAACAAGAATCGGTCGGTTAGAGAGCGTGTGTGGCGCAATAGGAACTAGGAGCATTGCACCAAGCGCTGGATGCATGATTGGACCACCAGCACTCATTGCATAGGCAGTAGATCCTGTTGCGGTACTCACGATAATTCCGTCAGCACGCTGTAAAGAAAGCTCTGTGCCATCGACCTGTAAGGTGTATTCAACCATACCTAGCGCACGGCCGTGACAGATGCCGATGTCGTTTGTCGCAATGGCAGAGAAAACTTTCTTACCATCACGCCAAAGCGTTCCTTCAAGCATCGGACGTGTGTCAACACAGTAGTGCCCCGCAAGAATCGGAGGCAGTTCCTTGTCGATGTCGTCAACAGCGATATCCGTGTTAAAACCAAGGCGACCCGCATTAATGCCGATAAGAGGGATGTCGTGGCGAGCGAAGTCGCGAGCCACTCCAAGCATCGTCCCATCGCCACCGATTGTGATTGCTACATCGGCTTTCTCGGCCATTTCTGCGCGCGTCACTGGACTGTAGCCGCAGTTCTCTCCAAGATCACGAACGCTATTGGCGTCGAGTAGCACGTCTGCGCCACTATCGAGTACATGATGGAGAACTTTGCTCACGTGTTCAGTTAAGACTTCAACGGGTTTGCTGATGATGGCAACACAAGAAAATTTTTTCATAAAAGTTAGCGGTAAGCCCAAAGATAAATATTTTGAATCTAGCGGCGAAATTATGGCATTTTCGCCAGTAAAACGCCCCGATAAAGTCGA
>CAZHBC010000130.1:0-3686 GCA_964530715.1 uncultured Sutterella sp.
TGGTGGTATCACATTGCCGCCCCTCTAGCGACATGGATTAAGTCTGTAGACCTTTATGGAAAACTTATTCTCACCTGCAATACACACGGCGGAAGCGGTGTAATCAACACCCGTGATGACTTTGAGAAATTACTACCGAATTGCAAATTTGGAACCCATTTTTCAACCTATGGTTCTGTTGGTCTCAAGAGTCGAGGTGTAGTTTCTTGGCTACGGGAAAACGGCCTCCTGAAATAACTTTCTCATCCAATTGAGGATTCTCTATAGGACTGCTGGACGACATGCCTAGCAGTCCTGTCGATAGGTTTCTGTTACTTGCTGGGCTTACCTAGCATTTCTAATTTTCACGAGTGGTGTTCTTAGTTTGGGACACTATTCGTTGGGACACTAGGTTGGAACTAAATTCGTTTGAGAACTTTTGAAGAAAAAAAAAATAAGGCGACCACTGTCACCCTACTCTTTAAAAAGAAATGGTCGGGGCGGCGGGATTCGAACTCGCGACCCCTTGCACCCCATGCAAGTGCGCTACCAGGCTGCGCTACGCCCCGACATAGAGCGCGCATTTTATCGTGCGGTAAGGTAATTTTCAAGCACCACAGAATCTTCGTTGAGTCCTATGAAACATGCCTCAACGCACTTTAACGTCGGAATCTCTCGCTTTTTAGAAATTAAACTTTGCCTGGGGCAAAACAAATCGACTTTCTCGACGATTTGAGCGCCTAAATTAATCGGGTTGTGATTGGTATGTTGGAAATTAAGTCGAAGTTATTTATCGCCAAAAATTTCGATGCGAAGCGCTTCTAAATCCTTCACGGCTTCTTCAAGTAAATGCCGCAAGGCAATGTTTTTTTCCTTTTCGCAATCAAGCGCTGCTGTGAGTTCTGAAAGACGAGCAGCACAGTCACTCTTCACCACCGAGAACTCTTCCCGTTCATCGTTAAAACGGTTTTTCTGCTCAGCGAGAACTACCTCGAGTTGGTTGAGGCCCCCGCTCACAAGATCAGCGAAGTTCGTCTTAGAAGCCGCAGAAGCCTTCGTCTTTGCAAAGACGGGAGCTTCTGGCATTTGAGGCGCTTTTTCTTCTGCCGCTCGTGTGTGAATACTATCCTTTGGTGTGGCAGGCTGCGTAAGAGCAGTTTTCTCTCTTTTTGCCGCAGCATCTTCGCTATCGATGACGCGTCGCGCCTCTTCGACAGTTAAAAAGCGCGAGTAGAGGCATTTTTTTATCCGCCGAACAAGACTTAAATCCGCTTCCGTGTACGCGGCTTTGAGTCTCCCATTAGCGTCTTTTAACTCTTGAAAATAATCCGCCCAATAGACGAGAACATGCATGGGAACTTCACACTCGGCACATATCTGTTGCAGGGTAAATCCTGCGAAGGCGTTGTCTTGTGGCATTGGCATGTTCTCGCTACTTTAGGGGGGTCTAGCCCCATGTTAAAGGGGGCATCACTACTTTTCTTCTTCCTTACTTTCCGTTTTGCTGTACTCAGCGACTGCATCCCGCATAAAGGGGGCAGGAACGAATGTCACCACTCGGCGTGCAGACACTTCGTATTCTTCCCCTGTTTTCGGATTGCGCCCAGGGCGTGCAGACTTATCCCGCGTGGAGAAAGTCCCGAAGTTCGCAAGTTTCACATCGCGTCCTTCAATGAGCGCATTCTGAATCTCAGAGAAAATCGCTTCAATCACGCTTAAGGCCTCTGTGCGAGAGAGTCCCAAGCGGTCATAGAGCACATCGACAAAGTTAATTTTTGTCATAGAGGCAGTATCTGAGTTTTTTTCAAAATTTTTCTCAGCGTATGCCGTGTAGTAATTATTCTTTTCCATCTTCATTTCCCACGGAAATTCTTTTTTTGTAATGATATCCGCTTTCTAGGCCCTAAGTTTAATTCCGAGGGCAGTAAGAGCGTCAAGAAGTTTCTTCTGCACGGCTTCTGCCTCGGCTTCGCTAATCTGCTCTGCACCGTGAGAGACAAGCATCAGGCGGAAAGCCATACTCTTTTCTCCAGTATCAGTGCCTTCCTTCGGTCTATAAAGGTCAAAGAGTTTAAAGCTTTCGATTGTTTCGCCAGCCTTGGTCTTCTTTAGAGCCGCAACAGCATCTTCAATTGCCTGTGCAGTAACAGAAACTGGAACAACAAGAGAGAAGTCACGCTCCAAGGGTTGGAACTTCGCAACAGGCTTAGGCGCAGGCACCTCTGTTACAAGGATACTTGCAACATCGACTTCAAAGACGACAGGCGCCTTCGGCAGTGCATACTTCTGGCAAAGTCTCGGATGCAATTCACCGATGAAACCAATCGACTTCCCGTTAAGGATAACTTCCGCAGCGCGTCCTGGATGCAATGCTGGGTGCCGCGTGGGAACGAAACGAGCCTTCAAGGGAGAAAGGAGTTTCTCTAGGTCTCCCTTCACATCAAAGAAATCCACATTGCGGGCAGCCTCTCCCCACTGTGAGGCGTGTGCATCACCATAGGCAAGAGCTGCAATGTGTAAGGGCTGTCTCACCCCCTTCACAGTCCAAGGACCATCTTCAACCGTGTCATCTGGGAAGAAAACGCGACCCAATTCAAAGATGCGGACATTTTCTGCCTTGTGATTTAAGTTATAACGGAGGATGTCAACGAGGTTACCAATGAGCTGTGTGCGCATCACGGAGAGTTGACTTGCAATCGGGTTAAGAAGCCGAATGGGAGTCTTATTCCCTGCGAAATCTTCTTCCCAAGCCTCTTCTACGAAACTAAAGTTAATGAGTTCCTGATAGCCACAGTCAACGAGTGCGTAACGAAGATCGTGATTGCTGCGAACGCCTTCTTTCTTAGAGAGCATCGTAGCCCGGGCAAGAGGCTCACGGTCGGGAAGTTTCTCGTAGCCATAGAGGCGAGCCACTTCTTCGATAAGATCTTCTTCAATCTCGATATCAAAGCGATACGTGGGGCTCTTAACAAGGAAATCTGCCCCTTCGCGTGTAAATTCAAAACCAAGGCGTGTGAAGGCCTCAGCCATAAATTCATCTGGGATCGCAACGCCCACAATCTTCCGGCAACGGTCAGGGCGCATACGAACAACCGAGCGCTTCGGAAGATTAACGATGTTGTCATCAACAGGCCCCACCTTTGTCTCGGGCGTCCCGCAGATTTCTAGGACAAGGCGCGTTGCATATTCAACGTGTTCGATGTGATTGCCGAAGTCCACACCTCTTTCATAGCGGTGAGCAGCGTCCGTGGAGAAATTCAAACGGCGGCAACGCCCCTGAATCTTCTCTGGGAACCAGAAGGCCGCTTCGATAAAGAGATCCGTTGTCGTATCGCTAATTGAGCAGTGAGCGCCGCCCATAATGCCACCAAGACCCAAAGCACCCTTTTCATCAGCAACAACACCGTAGTAGTCATCGAGCTCAGGCTTTTCCCCGTTTAAGAGTTCAAGGGGTTCTCCCTTCTTTGCCCAACGAACGGTGATATCTCCCGTGAGCTTAGAGAGATCATAGAAGTGTGTCGGACGACCCACCTCGAGCATAATGTAGTTAGAGATATCAACGAGAGCTGAGATTGACCGCTGCCCAGAGCGTTCCAAGCGTTCCTTCATCCACGCAGGGGTCTTCGCCGCAGGGTTGAGGTTACGAATCACGCGTCCCGTGAAACGGCCACAAAGCTCCGGAGCCTCAATATGCACAGGCTTCACAC
>CAZHBC010000131.1:0-3647 GCA_964530715.1 uncultured Sutterella sp.
TGCCGGCCGCATCCCTTTGGATTCTGGTCTCAGGTTTTCTCTTTACGCTGATGTCAATGTCAGCGAAAATCTGCGCAGACTATTTCACTGTCTTTGAAATCGTTTTTTGGCGCTCTCTCTTCGGGATTATCTGCATCTCCCTTCTCATGATTCATCGCGGCGTGGGTTTCCCAACAAAGTATCCGATGGCGCACCTAAAACGTTGCATAGGGGGTGTCGGTTGTTTCCTTTTGGAAGTTGTGGCTTTGCGTTACCTTCCGCTTTCCTTTGAGCAGCCAATTGCCTATCTTAGCCCCATCATTTTCTGCTTTTTCTTTGTTGTTTCCTCTCGAAGGGCAGGTAACGCCATCGACTGGCCTGTTATCGGAGCTGTTGTTTTAGGGTTTGTTGGCGTTTTGTTTATTGCTAGGCCTTCTGCGGCAGGCTTTAATGCAACAGGTGTTGCATTCGCCCTCCTTTCAGCCTTCGCAGGAGCGACTGCCAATTGGTTTCTTCGCAGTCTCGGACAACAAGGAGAACCCAGTGAAAGAGCTGTCTTTTACTTCATGCTCACCGGGCTTGTTGCTGGGATAGTCGGAATGATTTTTTCTCCCGACTCCTTACATCTTCCGCGAGGCAATTGGATTTGGCCCCTTCTCGGTGTCATGACAACTGGGCTCCTCGGTCAAATGCTTACAACTTTTGCCTGGTCAAAAGGACACTCTTTGCTTAATGCAGTCTTCCAGTTCGCAGGAATCTTCTACGGGATTGTGGTCGGCGTTGTCGCCCTTGGAGAAAAACCAGATATGACCGCTATTTTTGGCGTAGTGATTATTTTTGCTGCGGGGCTTTTCTCTTCTCTCTATTTGAGAAGGCGTTAAAGAAAAGGCGCAGGGAAAACCACCCTTGCGCCTTCTGTATAAGAAAATTTCTAGCGAAAACTTTAAACAGAGAAAGAACTTCCGCAGGAGCAAGAAGTCACTGCATTCGGATTGCGAATGACAAACTGTGCGCCTTCGAGTTCATCCTTAAAATCGATTTCTGCGCCAACCAAATACTGCATTGACAGAGGATCTACGAGGAAAGTCACACCACCCCGTTCGATGACTGCGTCATCGTCCTCTTTGGCTTCTTCAAACTGAAAGCCGTACTGAAAACCTTGGCATCCACCACCCTGCACAAAGACACGCAAGGGCATATTGGGATTTTCCTCCTCGCTAAGAAGCTCTTTAACCTTGGAAACACAGGCATCAGTAAAGCGAATCGGATTGGAAGATTCTTCCGTGGTTGTTGTAGTGACTTCTGTCATAACTTTCTTATCTTTTACTTCAAAAAAGAGAGTCGTCATTATAGCCGCGACTCAAAATTCCCATGGATTCACATCTTTGGGGAAAAGCACCCAGGCAGAGAAGGGGCTCTTCTGGCTTCCTGCATACTTTGCAGCAACTGCGCCACTTCCCCAAAAGTAGTCAAACCGCATTGCACCACGAATCGCAGTTCCCGTGTCCTGAGAAACGACAGGACGCACAAAATGCATCGGCGGATTGTCTTGATTCACTTGGACAACAAAGGGGGTTCCTAATTGCCAATAGCGCTTATCAACTGCTACGGAGGCACGCGCTGTAAGCGGCACGCCAAGGCTACCTACGGGGCCGGTTTCTGAGCCCGCTGCGCTTCTTTCTTTAAAGAAAATGTAGCGCTTGTTATAAGAGAGCATCTCTTTTGTGCGTTTCGGGTTTTTCTTTGCCCATTCGAGAATACGCTGCATGCTTGCCTCTGCGGGCTTAATCTCCCCCCGTTCGACTAACCACTTGGCAATGGCTCTGTAAGGGTGCCCGTTGCTATCAGCGAAACCTAAACGAATTTCAGCGCCATCTTGTAGATGGATACGGCCAGAGCCCTGCACCTCCAAGAAAAAGGCTTCCACGGGGTTTTCTACCCAACAAATCGCATAACGCTCAAGGTCCCGTCTTCCCATGATGGCTTCACGCGTGTCATAGGGAACGATGCGTTTTCCCTTAAGTTTTCCTTTAAGCGGCATCCCTTTTAGGGCTGGATAAGTGCTAGCAAGACTTACTGTTAGGAGGTCATCAGGCGGAGAATAAAGAGGCACAGAAAAGCGCTCTGTTTTATGTCGCGAGCCTTCAAGTACAGGTTCATAGTACCCTGTCATGAGTCCCGTTTCACTTTCTTTCCCATTGGAGGCAACGGTTTTTACCTTCCATGGATCAAAATTTTCTTCAAAGAAGGCTCGAGCACTTACTTGCGGCGTTTGTGCCTTTAAGCAAACTTCCCTCCAAGGCGCTGCGTCTCCCATCTTCGTGCAAGAAAGCTTAAAAGCTCGGAGGGCCACATCCCAATCGGAATCCTGGCTAGTAGGAAGTAAAGAAAATGCCTCTCTCTTAAAGAAAACACCGTTTTTACTTCCCGTGGCAGAGTCTTCCCCAACAACACCCTCTTCTACCGTTCCTTCTTCGATGGGAGGCGTCGTTGAGCAAGCTCCAATAAGAAGCGTAAAGAAAAGAAGTGGAAGAGTTCTCTTCATCTGAGAAATGGCATTCTTTTTCATGCTAGAAATCGCTCCTCAACTTCATTTAGAAAACGGCGCCCCAAGGCGGTAGCCACAATGCGACCATTATCTTCAAGAAGGCCCTCTTCGCGCAATTGTTTTAATTTCTCTGCAATCACATCTAAAGGGAGGCCCGTAGCCTCTATCCAATGTTCTTCTTTGACGCCTTCTTTTAAGCGTAAAACGTTGAGCATAAATTCAAAAGGAACATCCTCTACTGCAACATCGCGAGAGGCTAAGGAGAAAATCCCATCTTTAACATCTTTCATATAACGAGCGGGATCTGCGGAGCGTTCCTCACGATGAATCTTCCCAGCGGCAGTAAGTTTTGCGTGAGCTCCTGCGCCAATTCCATAGTAATCGCCATAGGTCCAATACGTAAGGTTGTGCCGGCAACGGTGGCCAGGTTTTGCGTACGCAGAAACCTCATAATGTTCAAAGCCAGCCGCCGCTGTCAATTCCCCTACAACGTCTGCCATATCGGAGGCAAGATCGTCGTCGGGAAGCCCCTCGGGAGGCTTCTTAAAGAAAACGCTTCCCTCTTCGATTGTAAGTTCGTAAAAAGAAAGATGCGTTACTGGAAAGGAAAGCGCCTTTGTGACGTCTTCTCTTAACACTTCAAGTGTTTCACCAGGGAGCGCGTACATGAGGTCTAGATTCACCTCTTTAAAGATTTCAGAAGCGAAGGACGCCGCATTTTCCGCTTCTTCACTATTGTGAATACGGCCGATTCGCATGAGTTCTGCATCATGAAAACTTTGCACGCCAATTGAAAGCCGGTTAACACCCGCCTCTCTAAAAGCTTCTAACTTTTCTCGTGTGACAGTTCCTGGATTTGCCTCTAACGTCACTTCCACATCAGAAGTTAAAGGGACACGTTCACGAATCCCTGCCATCAGGTGAGCGAATCCCGCTTCACTCATAAGGCTAGGAGTACCGCCTCCGAAGAAAACACTTCTAACGGGGCGGGTCTCTCCGCGGGAAGCGTGCGTGAGATCAGTAAGCAGCGCATCGATGTAACAAGATTCCAACACAGCGTAGTTTCCAACCCGCGATGGAAAATCACAGTACGGGCACTTTCTTACGCACCACGGCCAAT
>CAZHBC010000132.1:0-1307 GCA_964530715.1 uncultured Sutterella sp.
GCCCCATCGGCATGATGGTGTAAACGCCTGCGGCAAGTTTCTTAATGAGACCTGCGCGAATCGAATAAATCTGACTTGGGATTTCCGCATCCGCGGGTGCTTCTTTCAGGGTGGAAATGAAGAATTGGCTAGCACGCATAAAAAATGACCTTTACTTATTCTGTTGTTTGGCTCGTTTATCTTCGAGATTGCCTTCTGAAGGAAAATCCTCCTAAAAAGAGAGGCGCTACTTAAGCACAGCCGAAGGCAAAAAGGTTAAGATGTGAGATTCTAGTCAAATTCCATTTGAATCTCGCCTAAATGTTGTGGAAATTTCCGAGGAATTCCTACAAAAGTCGGGGAGATTTTTACTCAAGTTCGTAACCTTCGAGGTTTCTATTGATGGCAACGGGTAAGAAAGTGCGCCAAGAAGACGCAACGACGCTGAAGTTACGCGAGAAGATTCGCACAAAAGGGTTTCTGAATTTCGCTCGAGAACTTTTGCAGTTTTTAGTCGACCGCCTTTTTGAAATTCGGCTCTCGGACACAGCTTCCACGATGACCTTGGCAACTCTTCTTGGTATCGTGCCCTTACTGGCAATTTCTCTAGCAATTTTTGCAGCGTTCCCTGCGTTTTCTAACGAGCGTGAAGCGCTAGAAACTCTCATTCTCACAAGCTTTATCCCAGAGCAATATTCCGAGGTTATCATCGAACACTTGCGAGAATTTAGCCAACACGCTGCAGGGCTTACGACCTTTGGCGCCGTGGGCCTTGTCATCACAGGCGTTCTTTTAATTAATAAGCTTTTTGTCACAATCAATAGAATTTTTCGCATCCGTCGCCCGAGACCCCTAACGGAGCGGATCCTTATCTATTGGGCACTTATCACTTTGGGACCGATTTCTATTGCGACGAGTCTTTCCTTCACGGGGCACGTCGCGGCCCTTACCTTTGAAGGCGTTGACCCTGGGATTAGCCGCTTTTTCTATTCTGTGGGTCTAATCATCTTGCAGAGCTTTGCCTACGCGGCCGTTTATACCTTTGTCCCCAACTGCTTTGTGCGCTTTAGGCACGCTTTCATCGGAGGCTTTGTCGTGAGTCTCGCGAGCTTAGTCGTCAAGCGGGGCTTCGCGCACTACGTTGCCGCGGGGACGATTACGAGCCTATACGGCGCTTTTGCAGCAGTTCCCGTTTTCGTTCTTTGGATTTATGTTGCCTGGTACCTCTTTTTCGCAGGTGCTGCGATGACAGCTGTCATTCCACAACTCATTGGTGGCCGTTGCACAGATCACTTTAAACCTGGGAATGCTTTCTACACAGCGTTGGC
>CAZHBC010000132.1:1407-3581 GCA_964530715.1 uncultured Sutterella sp.
GTTGCCTGTGGCATTGCGCAAGGAATCGGTTGGGCGCGAGAGATTCCCCTCGTTCCCGTCTCTAACTTGGCTGCAACCGCTTTCGCTTTAGAGGAAAGGGGCATTAAGGCTGAGGGGAGGATTCTTTCCGCGTTAGACGCGAGAATGCACGCGTGTTATGTGGAGGTTTTTGAAGCCTCTGCTGGGGGGGTCCCTGAGTCTTTAACTTCCGCAGCTCTCATGGCCCCTGAGGATATCGCTTCTTTTGCGGAAAAAGAGGGGGTGACGCTCTTTTCCGGCGAAGCCTTCCGCGTTTATGAAAAAGATATTAAGGTAGCCCAAGATGCGGGAAAGATTTTCGCGGAGCCCACAGATGCTCTTCGCATTGCGAAGCTTGGTCGCCTTATCGCCTTAGCCGGCGGGACAGTCTCCGCTGCGCTTGCAGCACCGATTTATGTGAGAAATCGCGTTGCCCTTACAATCGATGAGAGGGCAAAAGGCGAAGTGCTCTAAAGAAGCTAAAGAAAAGAAGATGGAAGAAAATAAGGAGAGCGCCCTAGAAGAACTCCGCATGCGAGGAATGGTTCCTTCGGATGCGGAAGCTCTCTTTCTTTTAGCGCGTTCCGTGGACCCTTTTAGTTGGAGTGTCGGGAACTTTCTCGATTCTCTAAAGGCGGGAGACAGAATCACGCTTCTAACAAGGGTGACGGCCCTCAAAGAAGAGATCCTAGGTTTCTTTGTTCTTCGCACGGTTTTAGACGCCTCTGAACTTATGGATATCGCTGTAGCTGCGCCTTTTCAGGGGCGGGGCCTTGGGCGTAGGCTCTTAAACGCGGCGCTTAAAACCGCTAAACTTTCGGGAGCTGCCCGCGTCACTCTTGAAGTGCGAGAGTCGAACTTTAAGGCAAGGTCTCTTTATGAGACGGCGGGGTTTACCGTCGATGCGGTTCGGAAAGGGTATTACCGAGCCCGAGAAGGTAGAGAAAACGCCGTTTTGATGACAAAGGTGCTTTAAGAACTTTAAGGGAAACTAGAGGAAATGCCGCTAACGAAAACGCAAAGTGAAATCTGGGAGGCCATGTCCGTTGGCCCACAGTGGATTTTGCGCTCTGAGGCTGACCCTCTAGCAGAAGGAAAAGAGAGTGCAGTTCCTGTAGATTCGCCTCTTAAGAATCCTTCCGTAGCGTCGCCTAAGCCTGTTAATGCTTTAAAAAATGATGCTACCTTTAAGCCTGTTAACTTCGTAAAGGCTGCAAATCTGGTTACAAAACCCGCAGTAAGTCCAGCCGAAGCGTTACCTGTAGTTACGCCAGATGCAGCACTCGCAGCGCAAGCAAAAGAGGCGGATTGGGAAAAGTTAAAAGAACTTGTCTCCCTTTGTAAGGCTTGCCCGATGGCGGGTTCTCGCCTACACACGGTTTTCTCTGACGGGGCACCTACCGCTCCCATTGTTCTTGTGGGGGAAGCGCCAGGTAGGGATGAAGATATTCAGGGCGTTCCCTTTGTCGGAAAGAGCGGACAACTCTTAACAAAGATCATCGAGTCGGTTGGTTTTAAGAGAGGAAAGGATATTGCAATCGTTAATGTCCTTAAGTGCCGACCGCCACAGAATCGAGACCCCGCGGCAGAAGAGGTTGCAGCCTGTGAAGCATTCTTAATGCGACAACTTACGCTTTTAAAGCCCCGTGTTCTTATTCTCGCAGGCCGCATTGCCGCGATGGCGCTTCTTAAAACCGATAAGTCGCTTTCTCGCCTGCGGGGAACCGTGCACACGGTCTTTATTGACGGAAAAGCTATCCCTGCCGTTGTGACTTATCACCCTTCATACCTCTTACGTAGCCCCCTACAGAAAGAAGAGTGCTGGCATGACTTTGTCACGGTAAAGCGCCTATCGAAGGAGCCGACCGTATGAAGCAGATTGACTTTCACTTTCACGTGGCAAATCGCTCTCTTTACGCCTGTAAACTCATTAAGAAAGTCTCCGCGATGGGGCTAACCGTAGGCCTTTGGTCTCGGGACGAGATGTTCTTAAAGCGGGTCTATGATGATCTTTGGCGCTTTGAAGATTTGAGTTTCATTTCGCATGCCTGGGTAGGGACGGAGTACGAGAGGGAGACCTCTGTTCTTTTCTCAACAGACGTTACGCGCCTTGGAAAGAAGGATGTCCTCATCGCTCTAGATGAAGAAGTTCCTCA
>CAZHBC010000133.1:0-3579 GCA_964530715.1 uncultured Sutterella sp.
CTACAGAGCCTCACAAAGTAAAGAGAACCTAACGCAAAATAGTCCTAGGATTGCCAATGAACAAACGCCAATTTTTTAAAACACTCGGTGCCCTTTTTGTTGCACCAACATTAACTGTAACAACCATGACTGACACATTCGCTCAAAACAAAAGCTCTTCAAAAATTGCTGTTGTCTATTACACACGTTCTGGGAATACAGAAAGTGTTGCCCTTGCCGTCCGTGCGGCGACAGGTGCGGATATCTTTCGCGTTGAAACCGTTGAGCCCTATCCCGAGGAATATCGGGCCACGACAAAGGTAGTTCAAGAAGAAATCGAAAAAGAAATCTCTCGCCCGATTAAACCCGTTGCCATCGATTTATCTAAGTACGATGTCATCGTCTTGGCGAGCCCAACGTGGTGGTATCACATTGCCGCCCCTCTAGCGACATGGATTAAGTCTGTAGACCTTTCTGGGAAACTCATCCTCACCTGCAATACACACGGTGGAAGTGGTGTAATCAACACCCGCGATGATTTTGAGAAGTTACTACCGAATTGCAAATTTGGAACCCATTTTTCAACCTATGGCTCTGTTGGTCTTAAGAGTCAAGGTGTAGCTTCTTGGCTACGGGAAAACGGTCTTTTGAAATGACTTTCTCGCTAGACTGTTTTTCTATAGGAGGGCTGCTAGGCGGATGCTCGGCAGTCCAACATATCTTAGCATCCCTCCTTAGCGTCACTTGTCATCTACTTCTCTATGTCATCTACTTCTCTATCTTTTCAACTTCCTCAACAAACTTAACGAAATCCGCGCCAATCCTTTGCAACTTGTTAAACGCATCATACTCAGCGTAAGCCTTCCTAAAAGCTTGAGTTTGCGAAATATTTCCTTTGCCTTTTAGGACTTTGTAGTCGTTGAAAGTGAGAAACCTAATCACCATCTCCGACATATCTACCATTGTGAATTTCTGTTTGAGTTCAATCTGTCGCTCAATGTAATCAAAAAAGCTATTAACGGCCCTTTCTAACTTTCGAATTTGACCCTCATCCAAATAATTTTTTGCAATTCTGACGTCGGATTTGTAGATTCGACCATCTGGACTTTCTTTCCACGTCGTCAGCCCCATGTTTGGCTTATCGCGGTTAGCGTGCGAGTGAATAATCTCTGCTGCTGTCTGCCCTGTAATTGCATAGTGAAAAAGGTTCTGAACAGACGCATAAAATTGGCGAGCCTCAACAGAATTCTTGTTGTAGTCAACGCTACAAACCGCAAAGATTTCTGTTACCTGCAACCAAATCCGTCGTTCACTCGCCCGAATTGAACGAACCCTTTCAAGTAACTCTCTAAAGTAATCCTTGCCAGTGAGAGTTTTTGCTTGCTTGAGTCTTTCATCATCAAGGGCAAAACCTTTAATGATGTATTCTTTTAGTACTTTAGTCGCCCAAATACGAAAGGCTGTTGCTTGTTTACTGTTAACGCGATAACCAACGGCAATGATTGCGTCCAAAGAATAAATTTTCGATGTGTAATTTCGGCCATCCGCGGCCATATGTGCAAAATTTGCACATACGACATCTTGATTTAACTCCTTAGTCTCAAAGATCATCTTGAGGTGTTTTCCAATGACAGTGCGATCTACTCCAAAAAGTTCTGCCATCTGCTTTTGTGTAAGCCAAATAGTTTCGTCTTTGATAAGAACAGGAATCTTTGGTCCGCTTCCTTCTTCACCGTATAGCAACATTAGTCTTTCTTGCATTATCCGTCCTTAATCTAGCGACTCAACATCCACGTCTGTTGAGTTCTTGTATCACTTCGTTTAAAGCTAACAAAGAAAGAGCCAGTTGAGCAACATCCATCGAATGATTGACTAAAGCCTCGCCCTCGCACTCCAACAAAAACCTGCATTAATTTTCTGACATTAATAGTGTTTCACTTTGGAGGTTCGCAATGTCTAAAGTCTAACATTTTGAAATGCGACATCAGAGGTTTGATGTGTCATTGACGTGTCGCACCGTTGAGGAACTAGGTTCGTTTGAGAACTTTTGAAGAAAAAATAAGGCGACTTCTCAGTCACCCTACTCTAAAAAAAAGAAATGGTCGGGGCGGCGGGATTCGAACTCGCGACCCCTTGCACCCCATGCAAGTGCGCTACCAGGCTGCGCTACGCCCCGACATAGAGCGCGCATTTTATCGTGCGGTAAGGTAATTTTCAAGCGCGAGAAAATCTTCGTTGCGTCCTATTAAAGAACGCTCTGACGCCCTTTAACGCTTGAACCTCGGTCCTTTTAAAACTTATGCTTTAACCCAAATGTGAAGTCAAAACCCTTCGTACGGGCCATGCCGTCTTTCTCTGCGATTCGAGCACCAATATCAAACTGATAATAGCCCGCTCCAACGTAGAGAGCCGTACGCTTTGTAATCGAGTAGGTATTCATAAAAGCCGCGCCATAGGTCTTTGCAGAAGAGTGTTTAATGCGGCTGTGATCGTAATCGCCGTAATAGACCTTAGCCTCAAGTTTCCCTGTCTTTAACTCTGAAACGTAGCCTAAGCAAACGTTATACCCATCGTAGCGAAGAATCCCTTCTGATGTTTTGTACGCTAACTGTTCATTCTTACCGTACTGTCCACCAAGGATTAACTTGAAACCTCCGAAGTCATAGTTAATACCAAATCCGAGAGACCAAGCATTATCGTAGTCAGCGTCTTCTGCTCTCTTCCAAACGCCGTCCACTTTCTCTTCTGTTGCCTTGAGAATCGTGTCGGCAACAAGAACCATATTGAGAGCCCCCGCAGAATATGTCATGCCAAGAGCTGCGTAGCGTTCGTTGCGATGTGTGTGGTCTTCCTCTTCGCCGTTGGTCCGAAAAGAGTACTGCGCATAGCCCGTCAGTCCTGCTGCCGTTGGCGTAACCAACGTAATGACATTGTCGTAACGTGAACGATTAACCCAGTTATAGGTTCCAATGTAGTTGCAGTAGCCCATGGCATCTGCGTTGCTTGTAAAGATGTTATATGTGCCTGAACTCGATGTGAGACCGCCCATACGACCAAAAGAAATCGAGCCATAGGGCGTCTTTAAGGTAAGACGTGACTCACGACCAAAAAGGCGCCCCCCTTGGCCGAGCGCTCCAGTATCGGAGGCAAAACCGCTCTCAAGCTTAAATTCAACAGAATATCCTACCGCTAACTCTTCCGTTCCCTGTATACCGAAACGATTACCAGAGTTACCGCCAGCCTTCATCGTTATCGACTGGGTATCGGGATATTTCCGGTGGTCGCTGAACGCACCACCGTATTCACTTTTACTGTAAAGAAGCCCCAAGTCAACCGTTCCATAAAGGGCGATATCCGCTGTATAGCCCTCTGTGCAAGTAAGAGCACTAGCAAGAAGGAAAGCGTAAATTTGTTTTTTCATAATCGTCTTTTTCGAAAACAAAAAGCTTTCTACCGCTTAGGAGGGACTTTTCCGTACCCATCACAGTTGGACATGAGATTGAAATTACTTGTCGCCAAAAACTTCGATGCGAAGCGCTTCTAAGTCCTTCACGGCTTCTTCAAGTAAATGCCGCAAGGCAATGTTTTTTTCCTTTTCGC
>CAZHBC010000134.1:0-3538 GCA_964530715.1 uncultured Sutterella sp.
GGTCAGAAAATTCCGTCGGATGACTTGTCATAAAGCGAATGCGTTCAATGCCTTCAATTTCTGCAACATATTCCAAAAGGAGGGCAAAGTCCGCCGTAACACCGTCAGGGGTTTTACCGCGATAGCCATTCACGTTTTGCCCAAGAAGCGTAATTTCTTTTACCCCTTGGCTTGCAAGCTGTGCACACTCAACTAAGACATCCATAACGGGGCGACTAATTTCCGCACCTCGTGTGTAGGGAACGATGCAGTAAGAGCAAAAATGGCTGCACCCTTCCATCACAGAGCAGAAAGCGCTTGCCCCTTCTGCCTTAGGTTCTGGCAGAGCACTAAACTTTTCAATCTCAGGAAAACTGGTATCAACCTGAGCTCTCCCCGTTGCGATTCTCTTTTCAAGGAGTTCTGGGAGACGGTGCAAGGTCTGTGGTCCAAAGACAACATCTACCCAAGGAGAGCGGGTAAGGAGGGCCTTCCCTTCTAGGCTTGCTACACAGCCGCCAACGGCAATGAGCATCCCGGGGCGCGTTTTCTTGATTTCTCTTAAGCGCCCTAAGTCGGAAAAAGTCTTCTCATGCGCTTTTTCTCGAATCGAGCAGGTTACTAGGACAACAATATCGGCTTTCTCTGGCGCGTCAACGCGCTCGAGGCCGTAGCGATCTTTGAGTAAATCAACGATGCGGGAGGCATCGTATTCGTTCATTTGGCAGCCAAAGCTGCGTACATATAAGGTTTTTGCGTTCACGGTTTTCGTCCGGTGACAAAAAGATTAAATTAATTTTTTTAGAGGAAAGGCGGCATTATCCGCCTTTCTCTTAAGTCTGTGGAGAAAGCACCAACACTGACTTAGCAGTTGTTGCGGGTTCCGTCTTAACCAAAGCATCTAGCGTTGACCCAACTTCCACTGTATGTGGGAGCCGCACAAGAGCAACTGTAAGGTTCATATCAGGAATACGCGCAATCGATGTGGGTTGGTAGCCCATTTCTCCTACGATGACAAGTGGCACTTCAGTGAGTGTCGCAGGATCAAAGGGAACATTAAAGGCAACGAGGTGAAGCCTTTCGTAATCTCCCTTTTCTTTTCTTGCCTCTGTTAAGGCGCGGCCAATAAAGACGCGAGAGGGATCCGTGAAGTCTGGGACATCTTCGAATCCTGCCTCTAAGGGGCTTGTCGTCTCGTCGTACTCTAAGCCGTAGGAGGCTTCTGCCGCGAGAATCCGAAGAGCTTCCACGACACCTTCTTCCCCAGCCTTTGCGCCTGCAGCTGCGACCTTACCCATGAGTTCTGTCACATCTTCCTTACTACCGACCGCATAGGTCATCCACCCACGGTTAAAGAGAGCAAGTTTCGTTTTGCGAATCATCCGGCATCTCGCAGGGGCTTCTCCTGCGAGGTCCCCTAAGAAGGGAAGCGCAAAGAGTTTCTCTGTTTTCACCTCTGCGTCGAATGCTTCGGAAACTTGTCTTGCCCAAGCTTCCAAGGCATCGGCATTTTCTTCCAAAAGCAAAATCGAATAATCTGTAAGGCTCTCACGGGCAAGGAGCGCTGTGCCCAACATGCCGCCTGTGGCATTAAGAAAGACAGAGCGGCGAACTTCTCCTACCTCTAACTTTGAAGCATCGTTAGCAAGGAGTCTTGCAAGAAACCTCGTTTTTCCATCGACGCGAAGAACCGTCACAGGACGGAGCGGGAAATACACTAAATCCAAAGCCATCTCTATTTTTCCTTAACACAATCCAATAAATACGCGACCTTGCCTGTTGCATCTTTTTCTTTCACAAGGCCGTGTACATCGCTTTCAAAGCCTGGGAACTTCGCTGTGAAGTCGCGGGCAAACTTCAGGTACTCCACGATACGACGATTCACGCGTTCGCCAGGAACCAAAAGCGGAATTCCTGGCGGATACGGCGTTAAGAGTACCGCAGAAATCCTTCCTTCAAGCTTTTCAATCGGAAGGCGATTCACCTCTCCGTGTACGAGTTTTGCATAGGCTTCAGTCGGTGTCATCGCAGGCTGCATCACTGAGACATACATCTCGGTTGTAAGGCGAGCTACGTCGTTAGCGCGATAAGCTTCGTGAATTTCCGAACAAAGATCCTTTAATCCCCTATTTTCATACATCGGGAAAGAGGCGATGAATTTTGGCATCACACGCCAAAGAGGTGCGTTTACATCATAGGCATCTTTAAATTGTTGCAACTCTGTAACTAGGGTGTTCCAACGGCTCTTTGTGATACCGATTGTGAACATAATGAAGAAGGAATAAAGACCCGTCTTCTCAACAATGATGCCGTGCTCAGCAAGATACTTTGTGACAACTGCTGCAGGGATTCCAGTCTTAGAGAATGAGCCGTCAAGCCCCAGACCCGGGGTTACGACTGTGGCCTTAATGGGATCGAGCATATTAAAGCCTTCTGCCACTGCCCCAAACCCATGCCAACTATCTTCTTTATCTAGCATCCAATCGCGTTGCGAACCAATACCCTTTCTCGGAAGCTTCTTCGGGCCCCAAACTTCAAACCACCAATCTTTGTAGTTGCGAGAGACAGAGCGCATTGCTCGGCGAAAATCCACTGCTTCTTCTAGAGATTCTTCAACAAGCGCAGTACCAGCACGCCCCTCCATCATCGACGCTGCAACGTCGCAGCTTGCGATAATCGCATACTGCGGAGAGGTTGACGTGTGCATGAGGAAGGATTCGTTAAAGTTGGCGAGGTCAAGTTTTTTCTCTTCGGAGTTTTCAACACAGATCTGACTTGCCTGTGAGATGCCCGCGAGAAGCTTATGCGTAGAGTGCGTTGCAAAGACAAGGCTCTCTTTCGTCCTGGCCTTCTTCGGATCAATCGCATGCATTGCACTGTAGAAATTGTGGAACGCCGCATGCGGCAGCCACGCCTCATCGAAGTGAAGAATGTCAATCTTCCCATCGAGCTCACGCTTAATTTCCTCGTCGTTATAAATAATGCCATCATAGGTTGACTGCGTAAGAGTCAAAATTCGTGGGCGGCGTTTCTTATCAGCGATGAGGGGATTTGCTTCAATCTTTTTTCGGATTTCTTTCCAAGAGAATTCTTTCTTTGGAATCGGACCGATGATGCCGTAGTGATTGCGTGTCGGCATCAAAAAGACTGGAATTGCCCCAGTAAGCGTAATCGCATGCAGAATCGATTTGTGGCAGTTGCGATCGACAACAACGACGTCTCCTGGAGCAACCGCATAGTTCCAAACAATCTTATTAGAGGTCGATGTGCCATTTGTGACAAAGAAAAGGTGGTCACAACCAAAAATCCTTGCAGCATTCTGTTCAGACTTTGCCACTGGTCCCGAGTGCTCTAAGAGTTGTCCCAATTCTTCAACGGCGTTACAGACATCGGCGCGGAGCATATTTTCTCCGAAGAACTGATGAAACATCTGCCCCACGGGACTCTTTAAGAAGGCAACGCCTCCTGAGTGTCCTGGACAGTGCCAAGAGTAAGAGGATCCCGCTGCGTACTGTGTTAAGGCTTTAAAGAATGGTGGCGGAAGGCTCTCGAGATATTC
>CAZHBC010000135.1:0-3535 GCA_964530715.1 uncultured Sutterella sp.
GCACACACAGAAGATGCAGCTCTAAAGTGTGCTCATGAGATTGGTTATCCCATCGTTGTCCGTCCAAGTTATGTTCTTGGGGGACGCGCGATGGATATCGTGCACGACGATAAAGAACTCATGCGCTACATGCATGAAGCGATTGTTGTAAGTGAAGAAAGCCCTGTGCTTCTTGACCGCTTCTTAGATGACGCAGTAGAAATGGACGTGGATGCCGTAAGCGACGGAGAAGTTGTCGAAATCGCTGGCCTCATGCAACACGTCGAGGCGGCAGGCGTCCACTCTGGAGACTCTGCCTGTTCACTACCGCCCTATTCTCTTCGGGAAGATATTCTCGCAGAGGTGCGTCGTCAGACGGTTTTAATGGCGAAGGCGCTTGGCGTTGTGGGGCTCATGAATGTGCAGTTTGCTATCAAGAATGCATTCACTGAACACCCTTCAGTGTATGTTTTGGAAGTAAACCCAAGAGCAAGCCGCACGGTTCCCTTTGTGAGTAAGGCAACTGGGATTCAGGTCGCTAAGGTCGCAGCCCGTTGTATGGCAGGAGACTCCATTGCCAAACAAGGCGTTAACTTTAATCGGAAACTCCATCACGTAAGCGTTAAGGAAGCTGTCTTTCCCTTTACGAAGTTCCCGGGAGTTGACCCAGTCTTAGGGCCCGAGATGCGCTCCACGGGTGAAGTGATGGGCGTTGGCCGCACTTTCGGAGAAGCCCTCTTTAAGAGTCAGTTGGGGGCTGGTAACACTCTCCCACCGAGTGGATCAACCGTCTTTATTTCTGTCCGTGATGACGATAAGGCGCGCGCCATCGTTGTAGCCGCAGCGTTAAGTGAAGCTGGCTACAAACTTGTTGCAACCAAGGGCACCGCTGAAGCGTTCTCGCACGCAGGAATCAATTGCAAGGTGATTAAAAAGATTAGAGACGGACGCCCCAATGTGCTTGACATGATTAAAAATCATGAACTGCAGCTTGTCATCACGACAAGTAATGAGGCTAAAGATGAGATTGACGATGCACGAGCGATTCGTATCGCGGCGCTCGCAAATCGCATCACCTACTTTACAACAATCGCTGGTGGTAGAGCCGCTGTCGATGGCATCAAACATCTAGCTGATACCCAGGTCTACGCTTTGCAGGAAATTCACAAAGAAGACCGCACTTAAAAGAAAGCTTTTACGTGGCTAGTCAAAAAATGAAAATATGACTAGCCACGGTGGCTTCTCTCTTTATTCCTTTCTTTAGGTTTCTAATCTTGAAGCCTCCCTTCTTCTCTAAAGGGATTTCCCCAAAGTTTTCTATTCTTCTAAGAGGGAAATTCACTTCTCTACTATGGTTTACCTTTAAGGGTTAACCGTAGGCATTTTTAAGCCGTTTTCAAAACTTTTGTAGATACAATCGGTTAAGTATCACTGCAGTTCATTTGTCCCTTTTACCCGTCAGTTTCATCCAAGGAGGCCCCTATGAAATTGAAAAAACTTCCGGTTCTTGCCGCGCTCGCAGTCTTAAGTATGACCGCGTCTGCCGCAGTTCCAGTTGTATCGGCTCAAGCGGTAACAATGGCCGATGCGATTAACAATGACCCTGTTATGCAGAAAATCCTCGCTGAGGCCGTAAGCCCAGAAGGACAAAAGTGGCGCTTTAATACGCATATGGAACTTGTGCGTATCGCCTCGCCCTCTCGCTCTGAAATGCGTCGCCAGAAAGAAATCACGCGTCGCTTCACAGAAGAATGGGGCTTTACACCAGAAGACATAACGACGCGACTTGATGGTTATCTTAAAGGCGCAGGCATACAGATTATCGATGGGCTCCCCGTCTATAACGCCTGCGTGAGAATCCCAGGAACCTATTCCAAGCAAAAGGATGCAAAGACCTATAAAGGCGCCTGTCCGAAGGTCCTACTTGAAGGGCATATCGATTCTGTTAATCCAGCGGTACTTCCTCCGGAGGCGAATCCCTATGAACCGATCAAGATGCAACTTGCCACTGAACCTCTCGTGAAGAGCCGTGATGAGCTTGCTGCCATCGCCGAAGAACTTCACTTTGATAAGAATGGCAAGATTATCGAAGATGAAAACTACAAGAAGGCCTATAAGCGTTATCAAGACTATGAGAGCGCTAAGAAAGCTGGTGCCTATAGACTCTATGTGCCTGGCTACAACGACGCCATGATTAACACGGCAGCCGTGATGCACATGGCATACCTCCTTCACAAATATAACGTTAAGCCTGTTTATGACATTTGGCTTTGCGCGACCACGGGTGAAGAAGGTAAAGGTAATCTCTGTGGCATGAAGCAACTCTATGGCTACAACCAAGATACGGGCAAAGGTAATAACGCCCTTAACTTCGTTGCAAACATCGGAGCTGACAGCACGTCTCCGAAGTCTGGCACTGTCAACTACTTGGGATCCTATCGCTTTGAAATCAAGTACACAGAGCCCGCTGGCGTGAAGCTTGGCGCAAAACAGCCTTCTGCTCTTAAAGCAATGACACGTGCTCTTGAGATGATTTCTAATCTTAAGACCCCGTACGATCTCGATAAGAAAGCAGAAAGAACAACCTACACAGCGGGTGTCGGCAATTGCACCAAGGCAAAGACCGGGGAAAGAAGCCAATCCTGCACCTTCATGGTTGATATGCGTAGCCCAACACAGGCTCCACTTAGCGCAATCCGCGCCAAGATTGAACCGACCTTTAAGAAAGCTCTCGATGAAGAGAATGCGAAATACAAGGTTAAGTCGGGTAGCCCCAAGGCTGTGAAGATGGAACTCGTGTGGTTTGGCGACCGTCCAGCTTATCAGAGAAGCAATTACAACGATGGCGTGATGCAAGCCTACTGGCAGTCCGCCAAAGTCGTTGGCATCGACCAACGCGAAGAACTTAATACAAGAGCTGTTTCTTTAAACGATAACGTTCCAGCAGCTGTTGGTGTTCCGACTGTGAATATCAACGTTGGTACAAACGCAGGCGGTGGCGGTGGTCACACGTGGTACGAATGGGGTATTCCCGGCAACGGCGTTGATGAAGGTAAACGCGTCTACCGCATGATTCTCATGGGTCTCATGACAGCAGGCTATAACACCAGTAAGGGTAAGACACTCGAACCCCTAATGGGTCCGATTGGTCCAAGAACCACTGAAGAAATCTACAAATAAGGAGAGAAGGAATGAAAAAGATTATTTTTGCACTCACTCTCGGTCTTGCTGCAACGATGGCTTCAGCGACAGTGTTTGAAGTTTCGATGACAGGTCCTGGTGGCCACTCTAACGGCTCCTACGGGAACACGAATGCTGTTCACGCGGGTGCTCGCGCTGTGCTTGCTTTGGAGAAGATTCTCCCTTGCGCGGATGTCTCAAACTTTCACGGTGGTGTCTCTGTGAATGCTATCGCTGCTGATGCGCATTTCACAGTCGACACTGGTAAATGCAAGATGAGCAAAGCAAAGGCGAAAGCTGCGGTTGAAAAAGCCGTTAAGAAAGGCGCTGATGCTGAAAATGCTTTCCGTGGCGTTAAGGCTGGAGACAAGGTAAA
>CAZHBC010000136.1:0-3521 GCA_964530715.1 uncultured Sutterella sp.
TGCGTTCGCAATGCAGAGGTCAGGAGTTCGATCCTCCTCATCTCCACCAATTCAGAAATCCGAAGTTACTCACGCGAGGACTTCGGATTTTTCTTTCTAAAAATTGCAAAAACCGCAATAACTTCCCCAACTTTCCTCTTGCGTAAATTACTTAAGTAATTCCCACATTTCGTTTTTTTACTAGCACAAATTCACAATTTCGGAAATCGCATTTTTTCCTTACGATGAGAGTGTCCAGTGTGGTTTTTATCTAAGGAGATAACAATGTTCCCGATCAACAACAGCATGGATATTATGGCTTTGGGACTTATTGCTTTTCTTTGCGTTTTCTTGGTTTTTGTCGCATGGAAGTTAAGTTAGTCTAAAAGTCATCTTTTTCCTCCGGTAATACAAGGCAATATCACATTTCTCCCACTGCTTGCAGTGGGATTTTTTTGTCCATTTTCTCAAATAAGGACCGTATTCCTCTAAAGAATTTTTCTTTGTCTTTCAATCGGAATGCGCTTAACTCGCCTCTCCGCGGATTTAAACCGAGGAAGCCAATTCGAAAACTGTTAAACTGAAACGAACTTCGACGTAAAACGAACGGGAAGAAACCTCGGGCATCACTCCCATTTAAGGAAAGAACCCTCCTTAAAGTAGAGAAGAAAACTCTTTTGATTCGCGATGTACCGAATGACGGTTCCTTTTTGGCACTTTTTCGATTAAGAATCATGGCCCTACACATTACTTATTCCAATAGTTATGAAGTCCTGATAACGGTTCTTGGTATCAATTTGCATTTCGATAAAGATGCCTCTTTAAAACGACTCTTTAATCCCATTCAAATCGTTGTTCCGAGTAAAGAAGTTGAAAACGCTGTATTGCAGAAGCTCTGCACGAAAAGTGGCGTTAGCATCGGTTACCGCTTCAGTAACCTCGCCGAGTGGCTTCGTCCCTACGGCGCCTTTTGGCACACAGCAAGCATCGAAAGTTTTAAATTGCCTTGGGCCATTTATCCCATTCTTCTTGCCATACAAACTGGAAAAGAATCGCTCACGAGTTCTATAGAAAATTATGAGAACCTAAGAGAACATCTCATCGGGAAAAGCCCAGCGGAGGTTTTCTCTTTAGCAGAGCGTATTGCTCACGTCTTTACAAAATACGTTAACTATCGCTACGACTGGGTTTATTCTTGGATCACGAACACTCCCCTTAGCGAAGAAGAGACAAAAGCCCTAGAGCAACAACCTGAATTCCTCTGGCAAAAGTCTCTTTGGAAAGAACTTCACGCTGCAGATGAAGTAAAAGAACGGACGACAGAACTTCCCTACGAAACGCAGTACACAAATAAAATCTGCGCTCTCGCTAAACAGTTACTTGGAGAAGAAAAGGCGGGGTTCGAAAAAAACACCTCTGAGACCCCAGTACATATTTTTCTTCCGCATTCTTTGCCTCCCCTCTCTTTACCCGTGCTTGCGAAGGAAGCGCAAAACCGTGAAGTACACCTATACATCCTTAATCCTTGCTGCGAGTATTGGTTTGATCCCCTAGATAACAAGATTCCTGAGGAACTTTTTGCTCGGAGAGGGAGTGACCCTGGCTGGGAAAAGCCCGCAACAAGAAATCGCCTTCTCCATGAGAATGGAGCCTCAATCCGAGCTTTCATCGATAGGCTTTGGTGCTATGCCCCCGATGAAGGGTTCACAAAAGAGAAATTAATTGAGGATAGCTTCACGCGGCAAGATCCCCTTGTCCACGTCAATAAGATGCGTCGTCTTTGGAAAGATGTAAGCGAAAAAAGCATTTCTGAAGTCGACGCCACAGACCAATCAATGTATTGGCGCAGGCGAGTTGAGAAAGAGGGAGCCCCTCTTACGCTTCTTGACGCCATTGTGAATAGCATTCTCTTTGACTCCCCTCTTCAGGGAAATGGAGCCGACTTTACATTTGACGCCGAAGCATTTGACCCCAAAAAGGATAAGAGCCTTCGCATCTTCAAAGCCACGGGGCTTGCAGCCCAAATTGAAGCCACTATGGATTGGATTGATGCCCTCACGGAAGAAAAGGGCTATCGGGCTGATGACTTCCTCGTCGTAACACCTGACATCACCGCTGCGAGCGGCCTAATTCGTGGCATATTCAACGCAAGAGCGCCAGAGAAGAGAATCGACTTTAAGATTCTCGGAGAAATTGACGCAAGCCAAAGCGCTCCCCTTGAGGCTTTCCACTTCCTTTTCTTGGAACCAGATTTCGAAACCTTCTTCCAAATGGTTTCTTCTCCACTTTTCATGCATTGTTGGGATATCGATTACGACGAGATTGCCATCTGGAGAAATTGGCTTGCGGCAGCAGGGTTTCGCTCTGCGGTCACGGAAGCGCACGAAAAGCGTCTTGGCATCGGAGTAAGGGCCGAAGCGATTGAAGAAAATGACATGACACTAAGTCGAGCCCTAGAGAGACTTGCCTTGGGCTTTACCTATGGAGATGAAAACACAGCTAGTTTTGGAAGGTCTCTTGCGATTTCAGGTAGCGAAATCGCAGGCTTTGACACTGTTAGTAGAGAAGTCGATCTTTTTAAGAAACTCCTTACTATCGGAGAAGTACTTAAGGGGTTACTAGAAAACCTAGAAGAACTTGCCTGTGCCTCAGAAGAAGAAGGTTACTGCCACACGGCCGCACAGTGGAAACAGTTCTCCCTAGCGTTACTCGATGGACTCTATCCTGCGCGTTCTTTAAACCTTGTGCGAGATGCAAGAGAAGAATTTTCTGAAACCATCGAGTCCTTACACGAAACCGTGATGAGTGCGCTCCCGACTGAGAGGGAAACAATTGATGCTACGGTCTATCTAGCCTCTCTAGAAAGAGCAATCGGTGTTTGCATCAAACAAAGTCGGCGAGATGGATCAGTGACTTTTGCCTCTATGGATGCGTTGCGTGACATTCCTTTTAAAGCAATCGCCATGATTGGTCTTGATGAAGATTCCAAGTTCCCAGGCGATAGATCCGAGGAGGAATTTGATCTCACTTGTATGTACCGTAATCGAGAGAGCGCTCCGAAGGCAAGACGCGGAGACCAAGATTCTCGCGTAGACAACCGAGCCGTATTCCTTGAACTACTTTGTGCAGCGGAGAAAAACATATTAATTACCTATGACGCTGGCGAAAACATTCTTGATAAGCCCATGAGCGCAAGCTCTGTCATTGAAGACCTCTCGCAGTGGCTAAAAGAAGAAGCCCCAGGAGTTGTAGATAAAATCACGGGCATACTCCCCGCCTCTCGCTACGCGCGTGAGAGCTTCGTCCCTACGGATGAAAAACGCTTCTTCTCTAACAGAAATCCCGAGGAATTTGAGGCTTTTAAATCCTCTCTATCTTCCAAAAAAGACGCTTCTGCAGAAGACTTCTTACGAGGCTATAAGGTAGATAGAGATTCCGCAAGCGAAGAGATGAGGACTGTCACATTTAGAGCTCTTTGCCAAGCTTGGATTTATCCAGAAGACTACGTACTGGGGAATCTCTCCCTTGAAACTACGCTTGAG
>CAZHBC010000137.1:0-3493 GCA_964530715.1 uncultured Sutterella sp.
TTCCAAATCGCACCCAATCCGATTGCGGCACCTGCGCCCGCAAGGATGAATCCCAAGCGACTTTTCCAATTTAGTCTTTTTTCCATAGATAAAGCACTTTCAAAAAAACGAGCGGCCTAACCACAGCCGCTTCGAATTTCTAACACAATTTATTTTCCTTGCGCCACTTTACGTTGTCGGACTGCTTCAAAAAGACAGATGCCTGTTGCAACAGAGACATTTAGGCTATCGACAGCGCCTGCCATGGGGATTTTTGCTAGAGCGTCACAGCGGCGGCGTGTGAGCTGTCTCAGGCCCTCACCTTCAGCGCCTAAGACCCATGCGAAAGCCTTCACTTGATCGACTTCATAGAGAGTGGCATTGCTTTCTCCAGCAGCACCAACAACAGTAACGCCCGCATCACGCAAATCGCTAATTGCACCCGCAAGATTTGTTACCGTTATCACAGGTACCGACTCCCAGGCTCCTGCGGCAGCTTTCGCCGCCACGGGACTAAATGCCGCAGAGCGATCCTTCGGGACAATAACCGCTTGAACACCTGCAGCATCCGCTACACGTAGGCAAGCTCCAAAATTACGCGGATCCGTGATGCCATCGAGAATAAGAAGCAAGGTCGAAGGTGTGATGGCATCCAAGAGGTCATCAAACGTCAGTGCAGCTTTTCTTTCCGATGCAAAGGCAATAATGCCCTGATGCATAACGCCTCGGGCCATTGCATCGAGTCTTTCTGGAAAGACGGCCGCAACATGAATCCCTTTCTCTTCAAGTCTTGCACGGCACTCCTTCATGCGTTTATCCCTGCGACGTTCATCAACATAGACAAGGCGCACCGTCTCTGGGGCAAGTTTCACCCGAGCATTGACCGCATGAAACCCTGCAAGTACAACTTCTTTTGCCATCTTTTTTCCTATCTTGTTATTTCTGCCAAAGAGGGAACTATCTTTCCCACACTAGCGTTTCTTTTTCTTCTTTTTTGCATTGCTTCGAGGCTCAGATCTACGAACAATACTGAAGTCAATATTACGAGAGTCGATATCAACACTATCAATACGGACCCACACTGTTTCGCCAAGGGCATACTTTTCCCCGGTGTCTTCGCCCTCAAAGCTCTGTGTATATTCATCGAAATAATAGTAGTCGTAACCGATCTTTGAAACGTGAACGAATCCTTCGATGAAGCTATCCTTTAGCGTGACATAAAGGCCCGCGCGATTTACTGCCGTGATTGTGGCCGCATACTCGACTCTCGGAAGCGACTTTGCGTAAACGCACTTAAGCCAAGAAACAACATCACGACTTGCTTCATCCGCGCGTCTTTCAGCGGCTGAACAAATGAGTCCTAGTCTCTCCCAGAGGACTCGCGTGGGCTTATCTGGAGAATCCGACTTCAGACGAATTGCGTCAATGGATTTTTTCGCATGCATTGCCGCGCGCGATGCCTCAAACCAAGAGGTATCTGCAAGGATTTCTGGCGTGTAAGTCTTCTTTTTAAGTGCCGCACAAATCGTTCGGTGCACAAGAAGGTCGGGGTAGCGACGTATTGGAGAAGTAAAGTGCGTGTAGGCCGAGTAGTTCAACCCGTAGTGCCCGAGGTTTGTGGGGCTATAGACTGCCTGCTGCATTGTGCGAAGCATGGCTAGCTGCACGGCCTCTCTGCGAGGGCCTGCGGGGATTCTTTCTAAAACCCTCTCAAAATCAGCTGCCGTTGGTTTTTGTCCCCCTTCGAGCTTCTGTCCGAAGAATGCAAGTTCTGAGCGCAGGGTGTCGAGTCTATCCGCAGTTGGAACATCATGCACACGGAAAAGACTCGTAAGAGACTTCCTAGTAATAAAGTCTGCGGCGCAAGTGTTCGCCGCCAGCATGCACTCTTCGATAATTCGATGTGCGTCGTTATGTTCACGCTTTGTTATCGAGGTGATTTTCCCCGATTCATCGCAAAGAATCTGTGCCTCAGCGGTGTCAAAGTCAATTGCCCCGCGTCTTTCTCTTGCGGCTCGGAATGCGCCATAGAGTTTATAGAGTACGTCGATGTCCTCGAGATTTCCGCCACGTTCTTGGAGATCTTTGGGGTCCCCTTGAAGCGCGGCAAAAACCGCTGTGTAGGTAAGACGCGCATGCGAACAAATGACCGCTGGGTAAAACTGGTAAGCCGAGACCTCGCCTCTTGCGGAAATCACCATATCGCAAACAACGGTAAGCCTATCGACCCCAGGGTTAAGGGAACAGAGCCCGTTAGAGAGTTTCTCCGGGAGCATCGGAATCACGCAACGCGGGAAATAAACGCTCGTCGCCCTATTTTGTGCCTCACGGTCAAGAGCCGATGCTACTGTGACGTAGTGGCTCACATCAGCGATGGCAACAAGAAGGCGCCATCCTTCTTCAAAGGGCATTGCCCAAACAGCGTCATCAAAGTCTCTCGCATCCTCTCCGTCGATTGTCACGAAGGCAATGTCTCTCAGATCAACGCGACCCCTTCTATCTTTAGCAAGAACTTTCTCTGGGTAGGCGTCCGCCTCAGCGATAACATCTTCTGGGAAAATATGCGGCAACCCAAATCGCCTTACGGCAACCTCCTGTTCGACATTAGGATCGTCGATATCCCCTAGAACCTCGAGAACGTGAGAGCAAATTTCTAGAAACCCACCTGGCGTCCGTATGAGGTCTTCTTCGAGTTCAGCGACAAAGGCTTTTTTCCATGAAGCCTCGGGCGCATCTCGAACGAGAATAGCCGTTGGTGCAAATGGATCAATGGGGCAGGCTAGGAAAAACAGCTCACCATGAATTTTGAGCGGCTTTTTATCCGTCAGTCGGCAGACCCACTGTGTTTTTCCACGCTTTACGAGTTTTTCAATCTGCGCGGATTCCTCTAAGTCATAACCATAGGAGGAAGAACTCCACGAACGTGAAACCAAAACACGGTCACCTGGCAAGACGGGTGTTGCCTCGAGACCGACAAGAGGACACATCTCATTACCGGACCACGGATTTTCAATGCAGTACTGTCCAGAACGCTTACCGATGACAGTAGCCTCATGCCAAGTCGATTTCCCCGATAGACACCAAAGAGACTTTTTCGTCTCGCTGTCTACTTCGCATTTGAGATCTGCTTCCTTTGCCATCCTTCTGAGACTTGCAACAATTTCTGCATGCGAAAGACAGGTATTCTGCTGCAAGTACTCGATTAGCTCTGGAGCCGTTCTTCGTTGCGGATCCTTATTAAGGAGCTCTAGTATCGTTCGACGGCCTTTTCTAATTAAAGCACCCTTCACAGGTGTTCCGGGTTCTGAGAGCTCACCGAAAGCCGCGTCTAATTCCTTTGCCTTCACTCGTTCGAATTTCCAAGCGTGTTATACTGCGCCTCCACTACGCCCAAGTGGCGAAATTGGTAGACGCACTGTGTTCAGGTCGCAGCACCGCAAGGTATGCTGGTTCGAGTCCAGTCTTGGGCACCAATTCCATCCCTGCAATGTAGAGCATTGCGGGGATTTTTTCA
>CAZHBC010000138.1:0-3488 GCA_964530715.1 uncultured Sutterella sp.
TGAAGGCGTTGCTTAGCCGTCAGTCAGATTTTGAAATTGTCGGCGAAGCAGCCGACGGCCTAGAAGGCGTGAAGCTTGTCGAACAGGTGCAACCTGATTTGGTTCTTCTCGACTTGGATATGCCCGTGATGAACGGGCGTGAGGCGCTTGCCCAGATTCTTGAAACACATCCTAAGGTCGCAGTTCTCATGTTGACTGTGAGTGAAGATGGTGAGGACCTAACCGAGTGCATGCGGCTTGGTGCAAGTGGTTATCTCTTAAAGAAAATTGATGCAGACTTCCTTTTGCAGAGTGTTCGTCGAGCTGTTGCAGGGGACAATGTAATTTCTCCTGAGATGACAAGCGCTCTCTTGATGAAGTTGCGTGAGGATAAGCAAGTAAGTCAGACGCCAGAAATTGATTCTCTTACGCCGCGTGAGCGGGAAACACTTGCTTGGCTCACTCGGGGCGTTTCGAATAAAGAAATTGCCCGTGAACTTAACTTAGCAGAATCCACCGTTAAGGTTCATGTGCAGAGTGTTCTCAGGAAATTAAATATTCGAAGCCGCGTTCAGGCTGCGGTTTTCGCTGTCGAGCATCACCTCGATAAGTTCTAAAAATTTCCCTTAAAAGAAATGCGAGGGGTGTCCACGGAGGGCACCTCTTTTTTTTCTCCTTGTCTTTTTTGGGAAGGGAGAAGGTGGTTTTTTCCTCGTTTTGTACTACGGCAAAGAAAAAAACGAGACGTCTTAAAAAGCCATCATTATCAATGAGTTAGCAGGGAAACGGGCGATTTTTGCTGAAAAACTCTCAGAGTAGGGTGAAATTTTGCGCAAAAAAACGCGGCTCCCTCAATCAACTCAATAGGGAACCGCGCTGAGAATTATTTCTTTTGTGGATGCAGTGAAAAAACTTAGAGCTGCTTACCGCCCAAATCGTGATCGACCATTGCGGCTACACAAGAGTCAGACCAGACGTTGAGCGTTGTCTCGATCATGTCAATTACTGCATAGAAGGGAAGAATGACACCCATGAGGCCGATGGGAACATTCATGCTCGCTAACAAACTCGCAGAAAGGAAGAAGCATCCCATCGGGACACCTGCATTTCCGACGGCTGCTAGGGTAGAAATCAGAATCCATGCAATGACCGTTGTAAAAGAGATGTCAAGGCCTGCGTTTTGCATCAGATAGATAACGGTAACGAGGATGAATGCAGCGCAGCCATTCATGTTAATTGTCGTGCAAATCGGTAGAACAAAACGGGCAACTTTGGGTTGAACCTTAAGATTGTTTTCCGCACTCTGCATCGTAACGGGAAGCGTTGCAGCAGAGGATTTCGAGAAGAATGCAAGAGTTAGCGCTGGGAACATTGCCCGAGCAACCTTAATGGGATTCAACCCACGGAGAATCAGGAGCGCAGGAAGGATGAGTAGCATCTGAACGAAGTTCGCTGTCAAGACTGTCGCAAGGTACGAGCCGAGGCCCCCGATATTAAGTCCCGCATTAATTTCAACCATGAGTTGCGAAACAAAGCCAAAGATGCCAAGCGGTAAGGCAAGGATAATCCAGCCAATCAATTTAAAGAGGGCGGCTTGGATACCATCGAAAAAGTTAAGGACAGTTGTTTTTCCTTCCAGTTCCGCGGGGAGCGCCGCAATCGCAAGACCAAAGGCAGCTGCAACTAAGAGTACAGCAAGCACATTCCCAGAGAGGAAGGGGGCAACGACATTGTTTGGAATCGCCGAAAGTAAGTACTCCATGTAGGAGTGTTGTACGACGCCTGCGGGTTCTGTACCAGAAACTGCAACATTGGCTGGCGCGAAGAAGAAAAAGAGAGCTGCTGCAATTGTCGCAGCGAGAATTGTCGTTAAGAGCGTGTAGAAAATCGTGTGGCGGAAAATGCTCACAGAGTCCTTCGCGCGAGAAGTGCGACCGAGGGTGGCGATAATGGAAATCGCAATCACCGGAATTGCAATGAACTTAAAGAGTCTCACGAAGATGTTCGCAACAAGGTCTGCACCAGCGATGGTGATGTCGCTACCGTAAAAGCCGTTGAGAACACCGAGAACAATGGCGATGATGTAGTAGAGAGCCATTTTCTTTTGGCTTGATGAAAAGCCAGGCGTAGCAGTTGTAGCCATTCTTTTATCCTAAAAGGCGATACGAAATACGAAAGAGGAGCATTCTATGCGAGAATTCCACGTCTTTTTTTATGGGAATTCTTTAAATGCCAGGGTTGGGAACACTCATCAACATGGTAGCTATCGTCTTCGGCGGGACGATAGGCCTTTTCTTCGGAAAGCGCTTGGGAGAAAAAACGCAAGAATCTCTTATGGTCGCTTGCGGTGTCTGCGTTCTTTTTATCGGTATCGCAGGAACTCTTTCTGAGATGCTAGTTTTCTCGGAAGGTCACTTTTCTACGCGCGGCTCGATGATGCTCATCATCTGCTTCGTCCTTGGGGCGGCTTTAGGCGAATTCATCGGCATAGAAGAACTTTTTGAGCGTTTTGGTATTTGGTTGAAGAAAAAGAGCGGTAGCGAAAATGACACGGGGTTCCTTGATGCCTTTGTGAGTTCTTCCCTTGTTGTCTGCATCGGAGCAATGGCCGTTGTTGGGGCCATCGAAGACGGCTTGCAGGGGGACATTACGATGCTCGAAGCCAAGGCAATGCTCGATGCTGTCATCATCATGGTTATGGCGGCATCCATGGGGAAGGGATGCATTTTTTCCGCATTGCCCGTGGGAATTCTCCAAGGCTCTGTAACGGTCTTAGCCCTTTGGCTAAAGCCCCTCATGACAGAGGCCGCCCTCTCAAATATCTCTCTTGTGGGCTCGGTGATGATTTTCTGCGTGGGAATCAATCTTGTTTTTGGGAAAAAAGTCCGTGTTGCCAATACGCTTCCAGCGCTTGTCTTAGCTGTACTTTGGGCTTTTATCGATATCTAAACGGTGCAAACGAGTGGACACAATTTTTGAAGGGAATTTCCTTATTAGCCGAGCCGATTATTTGCTAGCATAGCGCATACGAGACGGAGGAGAATTCCTCTGTCAGACAAAGAAAATTGGACGAAGAGACGTTTGGAGCGGAGGCAAAAGTGGACGACTGTATTTTTTGCAAAATTATTCGTGGGGAAATTCCGAGTAAAAAGGTTTACGAAGACGAGGATGTTTTCGCATTCCATGACATTAACCCCGCGGCTCCAATTCATTTCTTAATCATTCCGAAAAAGCACATTGCTTCATTGGCGCACGCACAGCCTGAAGATGAGGCGCTTCTCGGAAAAATGCTTTCTCTAGTTCCGAAACTCGCTCGAGAAAACGGATGCGAAGACGGATTCAGAACCATTATCAACACAGGAAAGAACGGCGGACAGGCCGTTGCACATCTTCATATTCACGTCTTGGGTGGTCCCCATCCGTGGAAGAAGGTAGCCTGAGATTAAATAGACAAAGGAGCAAGTGATGGGATCTATGTCGATTTGGCATTGGCTGATTGTCCTTCTTGT
>CAZHBC010000139.1:0-3469 GCA_964530715.1 uncultured Sutterella sp.
GGAATAGATTATTTCTTCGTTTTGTTGCTACCGAAGATTGTATTGAGCTGGTTGAGTAGCGTATAGCCTACGCCCTTGGAGTTTGAGGAGAAGCTTCCGTTCTTGTAGGTGACGTTACTGATGCTAACGCCCCCGAGGTCGTTATCTTTAACTTTCTGGGCAACCTTCTTGTGTCCGAGTGCGGCAAGAACGCCTCCAACTACATCAGTTACTGTCTTATCAACAACTTTGGTGTTGACAATACCGAAATCTGCGCTCAGGTTTCCAATGGCAAATGTAAGCGGGTCTAAAGAACTTAACTTCGCAGACTTGACAGCAATAGTCTTTGTCGAAAGGAACGGAATTCCAGCCTTTGCCACGGTAAAGGATGTGGTCTTCGCATTCACAGTTCCAGAGGCCTTTCCTTTGTTGTAAGCACCACTGGCGGTGAGCTCAAGTGTTCCGTCTTTGAGTTCCATCCCAGAGGCACGGTCAACCCAAGGACTCACGTTAGTGAGATTGACGTTACTGACAGAGGTGGAGATGTTTGCGTTCGTTAAGAGTCCCGTGAAGTCTCCCGAGGCATTCAGTGAACCACCTAAGGGCTTCGCTGTGAGAGTAAAGGGAGTCTTATTCCAGTCGCTAGAGATGTTTTTCACTAGGAGGTTAATCGCTTCCACTGTGAGAGATTCTGGCTTCTTAAATCCAGTGTCCTGGAGGGTAAATTTGCCATTTTTCACATTAAGCGATTCAACAGACCATTTCCAGCCAGAGTCTTCAGAGGCGCTTGCCGCAGAATCCTTCGCAGTTGTGACTTTCTTCGGAGCGGATTTCTTTGCGCTCAAGTCTTGAGAGTACTGAATGACAGGGGTTTCAATTGTTATGGGAGAAACGGCAACAGACTTTCCAAAGAGGGAAAGGGAGGAGACCCCTAAGGTAACTTTTTGGACTGAAAGCGTAACTTTGGCGTCGCCAACGGCGTAGTTATTAACCTGTAATCCTTCTACTTTTGTATCAAACGTAAAGGGGTTAAAGGAGACATCCTTTATCGAAGCCGTAGCTCCGGGACTTAATTCTGGGACCTTTTCTGCAATCATTTTTTTGGCAAAGTAGGGCACACCTACAAAGCCACCTGCCGTGTAGCCGACAAGTCCAATGACCGCAAGGGCAATGATGGATTTACAGAAAGTTTTCATTGTTTTTTCCTCAGTAAAAAGAAAATGTTTTTCTGAATTTTAATCTCTGCGCACACCTATCTTTTTTAGAATTTTTCGCTTCGTGCGCTCCACTCCCTGGTTAGGGGCGCAATTATAATGGGCACAAAATTTTTCTTTGGAGCTTATACGTGCTTTCAACCGCCCTCATTATCTTGCCTGACTTCGGAGTCATCCTTTTGGGGATTTGGCTCGCAAGGAAAATGGGCTTTGCCACAGGATTTTGGCAAGGCATTGAAAAACTCGTCTATTTTGTCCTTTTCCCGCCACTTCTATTTCATTCGGTTGCAACAAGTCGCTTTGCCCTTTCTGAAGCAACAAACTTTTTAACTTGTGGCGTTTTGACGATGGGTGCGGCGGTTGTCCTTTCCTACATCGTCTGCTATTCGACGAAAACGGACACCCCTAGTAAGGCAAGTGCCTTTCAGTGTAATTTCCGTTTTAATTCCTACATTGGTTTTGCACTCACTCTCAATATGTATGGTAGAGAGGGTTTTGCCCTCTTAGCGCTTTTCACAGCCATTTGGGTTCCGATTAGTTCAACCGTAGCCGTGACGATGCTAGCGAGGGCTGCCGCAGGGAAGGGTGCAACTTTCACGGGTGTTTTAAAAGAAATCGCAAAGAATCCCCTCATTATTAGTACGGTTGCAGGGCTCCTTTGGAATCTCGCTGGGTTCGGAATCCCGAAACCCGTGGATCTTATCCTCACAAGACTCGGAAGCGCCTCTCTTGCTCTCGGCTTATTGGCTATCGGTGCCGCCCTTCGCTTTGAAGAAATCCGCGGATTCCGTTTCATGGTTGTTTCTAGTGTGCTATTGCGACTCCTTGTGGTTCCTGCAATTTGCCTTGTGGTTTGTGGATTTTTCTCTTTGGAATCATTACCAACCGCAGTTCTTTTTATCTTTGCCGCCCTACCGACGGCAAATTCCTGCTACATTCTTGCTGTGCGCATGGGCGGAAATGGTCCGCTTGTCGCTGCGATCACTACCGCTCAAACGCTCGCTGCGATGATAACAATGCCCGTATTGCTTGTTCTCGGGCAACTTTACTTTGGACTTTAATATCATGCTTACACGTGAATCCATCCTTTCTCGCACCACTTGGCACGCTGTACGCTCTTCGGGCGCAGGCGGCCAGAATGTCAACAAAGTTAATTCAGCAGTTGCAGCAGAAGTCGATCTTGTTGCTCTCGGATTGAGCCCCGAGGAGATTTCTCGCGTACGGAAACTTTTCGTACGCAATCTCTCCGAAGAGGGAAAACTTTTCGTTAAAGCACGGGAACATCGGGCTCAGGAGATGAATCGCAAGTGCGCTTTGACGCGCATTGTGAGAATGCTTGAGAAAGCGCTTCGTCCTATGAAAATCCGCCGTTCAACAAGGCCTCCGCGCGAAGCTATTGAAATGCGACTACACAACAAGGCAATGACAGCGGAAAAAAAGAAATTCCGCAGTGCCACCACTGAGGTAATTGAATGAAGTTAAGTGGTAATACGGATAGTGCCGATTACCGATTCGCCGTAGGATTTTCCTGCGGCGTTTTCGCTTGTGTTTTGTGGGGATTGGTCTATCTCGTACCGCTAGCATTGCCTGACTATGACCCCGTGTACATTTCCGCGGGGCGCTTTGTGAGTTTTGGCGCAGTCGCATTGCCTCTTATTTATTTAGAACGCGAAGAACTTTCTCACTACACGGCTGCCGACTGGTGGCTTGTTACGAAGTTAGGCGTAATCGGGAACATCGTCTACTACTGGTCTCTTGCTACCTGTATTCAGTATGCGGGAGCTCCTTTGGCAGGGATGTGTATGTCGGTTGTTCCCGTCTCAGTTGCCATCATCGCCAATATTCGAGATAAGAAAAAGAATCGTTCCTTAGCCTGGGGAAAACTTGCCCCTGGGCTTCTTTTAATTGTCGCAGGCTTTGTTCTTGCTAACGGCGGAGAATTCGATGCTGTTGTCGCAAGCCAAGGGGGAAGCGGTGTTCGCTTTTGGATCGGCCTCGGGTTTGGTGTCTTTGCCTTAGCGCTTTGGACGTGGTACCCGATTCGTAATTCCGATTGGCTCATTGATAATCCTAAGCGCTCGGCTACAACCTGGTCTACCGCTCAGGGCCTTGTAACGCTTCCTTTCGCCTTTGTTCTTTATTTAGCTTATTGGGCAGTTGATCCCAACGCCACAGGGATTCTTGGCGAGAGACCTCTGTGGTTTGCCCTCGTTGTCGCGGGTTCTGGCCTTGTTTGCTCTTGGATGGGAATCGCTTTTTGGAATGCAATGAGTCAG
>CAZHBC010000140.1:0-3466 GCA_964530715.1 uncultured Sutterella sp.
TTCCTTCTTGAATTCTTTACTGCTTCTAAATGATTTAAACCTTTTTCTTTTTGATGACTTCAAATCTTGTTACGGGCTTTGAAACCATCCGATAGTCTCTATATGGGGGTGGGGGTTGAAAATTTCAACGGAAAATTAAAAAAGGAGCTAAATTAGCTCCTTTTTTGGATTTAAATATTTAAATTTTTATTTAAATATCAAATTGCTTTAAGTTTTATTTTTTTGAAACTACTTAGCAACGCTTACCATGGCTGCCCGCAAAACACGCTCATTTAACATCCAACCGCGCTGGAAAACAGTCACAACTGTTCCTGCGGCGTGGGCGGCATCGGCTGGCACCATAGCGATGGCTTGCGCTTGATTGGGATCAAAAGCAGCTCCTTCTGGGTTGATGGCTTTCATACCTGAAACCTCCAGCGCGTGATCGAGTTGCTTCATTGTGACCTCTAACCCCTTCCTCGTAGCTTCATCCGCATTAGTAGCAGAAGCAAGAGCTTTCTCAAGACTATCGATTACAGGGAGTAGGTTCTTTGCGAAGGATTCAATTCCGAAAAGCCTTGCCTTTAAGACGTCCTGCGCACAGCGGCGACGGGTGTTTTCCATCTCGGCTGCGGCACGAATGTAAAGTTCATAGTGCTTGGCTGCTTCATCCTTAGCCGCGCGAAGCTCAGTGGCAAGGTCTGCCATGGCATCTTCTGCGTCAGTAGGCGCCTTATCGGTTACTTCAGGCGCCGCCTCAGTAGCCTTCTCGTCTTCCTTCTTTTCATTTTGAGAAGTCTCTTCGCTTGCGCTAGAGGCTTCTTTCGCATCTTTTTCTGTAGTGTTAGCGGCCTCTTCGGCTGCTTTCTTTAGTTCTTCTGCTGGATTGACTGTGTTTTCTTCAGACATGCAACTAGTCTCCAAATCCAAATGTTTCTTTCTGTAGCGTTATATGGTGGCAAATTGGTCGTTTTTCAAGAGGCTTCTTGTGCCTTTTCTTCCTTTTTTAGCGCTTCAGAAACCAATTCTTTATAAAGGAGAAGCGCCCCTTTTGAAGCATTTAGCGCAGGAATGTAGGTGAAAGTCTTCCCGCCCAAAGAAAGGAAGGTGTCTCGATACTTCATTGCAACTTCTTCAAGAGACTCAAGGCAATCTGCGGCAAACCCGGGGCAAAGAACTGCAACTGACGCAGTACCTTTTGAAGCCTCAGTCTTTAGAACCGCTTCTGTTGCGGGCTCTGTCCAACGCCCTGGTCCAAATTTCGATTGATAGGTGAGAAAAATTGCCCCTTTTTCTAACTTAAGTTCCCTTTCTAAAAGTGCGACTGTTCTCTCGCACTCTTTTTTGTAGCGAGAGGCAGTTTCTTCAGGAATTCCATGAAAACTCGCTATGAGGCAAGTGGCATTAAGGTCTATCTTCGCGTCCTTTATGCTTTCTGCAAGCGCCCTGATATAAAGAGGATTTTCAAACCAAGCCGGTATTTCTTCAAAAGGCGTCGTAAGGGCTAATTTCTTATAGGCGCTTATGAAGGCATCCCGCGAAGCACCTCGGGTTTCTCTTGCCTCCTGAGCGTAAAGCGGCATAAGAAGAATCTTTCGTGGGGCGATTTCTTTAATTTCTGTGAGAACCTTTGCAATCGAAGGAGTTCCGTAATTCATCGCATAGAAAACGGCAACATCCTCCCCAAGAAAGTCTTGAAGGCCAAGAGCAGTTTTCTTCGTAATCGATAAAAGAGGAGAACCCTCTTTAGTCCAAATAGCCGCATAGCGTTTTGCAGACGCTGCTTTTCTCCTTGGGATGATGATTCCACGAAGGAGAGGCTTCCATATGAACCCTGGCACGTCGACAATGTGTCTATCGCTTAAAAATTCCGTTAAGTAGGAAGAAACCGCTTCTTCCGTAGGAGCCGCAGGTGTCCCAGTATTTATTAAAAGAAGAGCAACTTTACCGCTTTCAGAAGGCGTGATTTTCTTATTTTCTTTAGTCATCTTTGGTGGCTTTTTCTAGCGTTGTCCTGCAAGCGCTTCTTTAAAGAAACGGAAAATTCGCCTTGGTAAATAGGCTAAAGAACCGCGGCCGTGCTCAAAGATTGGGAAACCAATGTGACCGCCCTCTTTTGGAAAATCCAAATACACCGAGCGACTCACCTCATCGATCTTAGGCAAGGCCCACTCGGGCATAAAGGGATCATTTCTTGCATTAAGGAGAAGAAGCGGCACGGCGACATCGCCTAAAACAGGCTTAGCAGAGCACCGTGTCCAATAATCCATCCCACTTCTAAATCCGTGAATAGGTGCTGTGTAGACATTGTCAAATTCATAGAGGTCTTTACAAGCTCGGATTGCCTTCGCATCGATTACTTCTGGAAACATCTTTGCCTTAATAAGGGCTTTCTCTTTGAGGGTAGAAAGAAACATCTTCCCGTAGAGGATATTCGCGCCTCGACACATAATCTCAGTGCCCGCAACCAAATCAAGGGGCCCTCCGATTGCTGCGGCCCCCGTTAAGAAGGAAGCTTTGGAACCCATGTCTCCCAAGCACTTTGCAAGTTGATTGCCGCCAAGGCTTACGCCAACTGCGAAAATCGGAGCCTTCGGGAACCTCTCGTGGATGGTTTTAAGAACCCAGAAGTTATCCGCAGTGTCTCCTGCGTGATACGCCCGAGGAAGGCGATTAATCTTTCCCCCACACGTTCTAAAGTGCGCGACAACGCCACGAACACCATTTTCAACACAGTGCGCCATTAAAGCCACCGCATAGTGGCTTGAAGAGTCTCCTTCAAGGCCGTGGAAGTGTACGAGTACGGGCGCCTCTGGTTTTAAAGGTTCAGGTTCCGCCCAATCCCAAAGCATGAAGTCTCCGTCAGGCGTCTCCACCTCTTCTCTTCTGTACTTCACCACGGGTCTCTTAAAGAAACGCGCAGGAAGAATCGTCTGCAGGTGTCTACCTGGCACAGACTTCGGAGCTCGGTAATCGGGTGTGAAAACTGGCATAAAAACGCAAGACCTCTCTACTAAGCCTTGATTGTACTCGGACGGTCAGAGAAAATTGGTTTTTAGCGCTCAAACCGCCTCTTTATAGAGTGCACTCCCGCTTTTCTTTGAAAGGTAAATGAGAGGAGACCCAAATCGACCCTTCAAGAAAAGCGCTGTTGTTCTTTTCCTTTAGACGGGGCAAACTAAGAGGTGTTCCCTATTGCACTTTCAAATTTTTGGCGTTAAAGTCTTTTTTACCTACAAAAAAGGAACTTTTTAGCAATGTCTTTTGCTCGCTTTTATTTTTACTACTTTATTTCGCCTCGGCGAAAGGGGTAGTTGCGCGCGAAAGCAATTCGAACTCCAAAACCGCCGAGGTCCAAAACCTCGGCGGTTTTTTAGTAGCCGAGCACTGAAGACTAAGGCAAACGACAAAAAGGAAAACAAATCATGACAGCACTCCCAAAAACCGATGACATCCATGTGAAATCCACGCAAGAACTTGCGCCTCC
>CAZHBC010000141.1:0-3420 GCA_964530715.1 uncultured Sutterella sp.
CGGTGGCGCTTAAGAATGCAACGCTATCTTCTACGGGCGCGATGACAATTAAGTCCGATGAGGGCAATGTCGCTACAGCAGGCCTTACGGTTAATAAGGCAGAAGATTTGAGCATTACAGCGACTGCGGGTTCTGTAGACCTTAGTTCCGCTAAGCTTGGAAGTGAAACGAGCGCAGATGTGGGATCTCTCACAATTAATGCAGCAAGCAATGTGACGCTTACAAATGCGAACGTTAAGACAACCTCAGGTGTAATGAGCGCTACGGCGGGAGCTACCCTGGATGCGAGCTCAATTGATGTAACGTCAAAGGGTGCGCTAACGCTTAAGGCAAAAGAGTTGACGCTTACTCCGACTTCGCCAGTTACTTCGGGAGGCGCACTTGAGGTCTCGGGTACGGACAAGTTAACGATTGGAGAAGGCTTCACTGCTACGGCGACGAGTATCGCGATTACAGGAGGTAGTGAGTCCTTCAACTTAGGAAACGACGCAAATCTCACAGCAACAAACGGTGGAATTTCCGTTATTTCTTCTGAGAACCTTGAGTTAAGTGGCAAGCTTACGGTGAAGGCGGAAGCAACCAATGCATCGGAAGACACGATTGTCATCGGGGCAGAAGGGACGCTTACCGTTGCCGCAGTTGGCGCAACCATCGCGTCAGAAAAGGGAAGTGTTGCAGTCTTGGGCGGTCAAACACTTGATGTCGAAAACAACATCACAGTTCTCTCGGGTGAGTCCGTCCTGTTCTACTCGGATGCGGGGTCTGTGAAGTTTGGAGATAACGCAGTTATCGCTGCGGGTAGCACGGAAAGTGCAATTGCTTCTAAGCAGTACGGCGCTATCTTGATTACCGCAGAAAAAGATATCACGCTCGGCGAGGGCGCAAAGGTTCTCTCGGATGACCTCGGAATTATTGCAAAGGGTGATGTCCAGTTTGCCAAGAATGCCACACTTGTTAGCACAACAGATGGTGTCTCAGTCGTCTCAACCGCTGGGTCGATTTACCTTGGTGAATCTCTCACGGTTCTCTCTAACGAAGAAGCCACAGAATTTGTTGCTGCAAAGGACATCGTTGTTGAAAGTGATGCAACGCTCGTGAGTGTGAACAATGCTGTGAACCTTACGGCAGGCGAAGATATCCTCTTTAATAAGAACTTCACCACTAGCAGTAAGACAATTACGATGACAGCTGGTAGAGACCTAAAGGTCGGATCTGCGACATTTGAAACGCAGTTCACAGCAGGCGACGATTACGGCACTGTGATTACCGCGGGTCGTAATGTAGTCTTTGGGGATAACGCCAAGTTCAATACAACGGATGTCAATATCGCTGCTGGCGGAACTGATGAAAAAGGTGGTGTTACCTTCGGTAAGTCTGCAACGATGCAAACGTCACGAGACGGTATCTATGTTGTTGCAGCTGGCGACATTACCTTTGATGACGATGCAACATTTGTCACCCTAGCGGATGCCGTTCAGGATGATGCAATTTATCTACGGTCTACCAACGGAGACGTCACCTTCGGCCACAACGCAATTGTCGCTACAAAGAAGAGTTCTCCGATTAAGATTATTTCCGATAAAGGCTTCGTCACAGTAGGAAACGAAGCTGGAATTGGGGATGGTGCAGGACTCACCGATTGGAGTGGCATGCGTACGAGTGAAGCCATTATCCAGGGCGCTGAAGGTGTGACCTTCGGAACTGGCGCATTCATCCTCTCTGGTAACGTGGAGCTTTCTTCTAGTGCAGGAGGCGTCACCATCGGAAATCAGTCTTACATCTACGGTAACGAAAAGGTTATTGTGGATGCTCTAGAGACGGTTTCGTTTGCGGATGCAGTTCTTGTGGATTCGGGTAAGCTCGTTAACGTTACAAGCCGCACAGGAGACATCCTTATCAATGCCGACCTTGATACACCACTTGAGGGACGTGTTGAGACGATTAACTTAACTGCAGCCGGAGACATCATCCAGACTACGCATGTTGGAACCTCTGGCATAGCGGCTGAGACGCTTAACATCAAAGCAGGTGGCGATGTAGCCTTTGGCGCGGTAAGCCGCACAACTGAAAAAGGTAACGTTGGTGGTAACGATGTTGCAAAGGTCAACATTGAGGCAGGTGGCGCCGTTGCTATGACGCTCTCCTCCAAAGAATCTGACCTCTCTATTAATGCGTCTCAGAATGGCCTCGTTAATGGGCGTCTTGTTGTAAAGAGCGATACGGGTACGGTTAACTTTAACCAGGATTTCACTGCGGACTCTATCGGTCTATATGGCGCAAAGATTAACGCGAAGTCTCTTAACGCTACGGGCGGCATTGAAGTCGCCACGGCGCCGCAAGATGCTGCAGGCGTTGCCTTTACGGCTGGAGATATCACTGGCGGCTTTGTTTCAATTCTCTTAGGAGAAGGAACGGTTGACCTTAAGAGTGTTACTTCAACCGCGGGAGACGTCTGCCTAGCTCGTCTTTCTAGTGACGCGGCTGATGTCGTTCTCCCAACGGTAACTGCTGCTCGCAACATGATGCTCATGAACGCTGGTGGCATCGTGAAGGGGGACACTGCCTCTGTCGGGTCTCAGACCTACATCATCGGCACAACGAAAGCGAATAACCCTGGCTTTACATCCTTTAGCGCAAGGAAAGATGTCATTTACATGGCAAGCGCAGAGAATCTTGCGAAGCAGTGGAATGCGCAGTGGATTCGTCCGAAGTCTGCGATTGAACTCACGGAAGGTATTTTGGATATTTCTATGCCTTCTGAAACAGAGCTCATCGATATCACACGTACGACAAATCGTTCGAGTGTGAACCCGCGGAAGGATGGCGGTACGGATTCGAGCAAGTCGGCTTATGACGATATCGTCCATACGCCTAAGCACGCTCCGATCTATAGCGACGACAGACGTGAGACCGTTGTGAATATTCCTGAGGATATCATTCACCGTGTGAAGCTTATCGATGATGAGACTATCTACGGAAAAGATTCTCAAGAAAAAGCACGGCACGACTTCATCATTCACGAGGATGACTCGAGAACGCTTCTCCCTGAGGTTCCTGGGGCGGCTGGAAGTAAGAAAGTGCGTTCGATGGGAAAGGGCGTAATGGTTCCGCTTCTTGTAAGCGACGTCTACGCTTCGCTACCGAGTGCGGAAGACTATGAGGAGGAGGATTCTGACGTAGAGGGTAACTAAGGGTTTGCAGCTTGGCTCTTGGGACAGTGTCTTAAGAGCCAAATGCGGCAAACCATTTAAACGGAGTGCGACAACTTCTGTTGTCGCTTTCGAAGCGTCCCTTGGGCCTTAAGTGTGGAGATTTTCTCTACTCTTAGGGCCTAGTTCTACTTAAGAGGCGTTGCTTCACTTCGCTTTTCTTTTAAGAGGAAGGCTCCTGCCGCGCAGAAGGCAGAAAGAGCTATGAGAA
>CAZHBC010000142.1:0-3407 GCA_964530715.1 uncultured Sutterella sp.
AACCTTTCGCTTAAAAGGAGAAAGAATCATGGAATGCAAATGTAGTGTTGCCTCAAGTGTCATTCTTGCTATCGGTATTGCAGGGGGCGCAGCATTTTTAGGCGCAGAGCTTTCCGATGGCATTGAAAGCTTTGTGAATCGTGACCGTGTTGTCACTGTTAAGGGTTTAGCGGAAAAGACTGTTAAGGCTGACCGTGTGACATGGCCCATCGGCTACCGTGAACTCGGTAACGACCTACAGACTGTCTACGGCACAATCAATACCCGCCAAAAGCAGGTTGTTGCTTTCTTAAAGGCCGCAGGGCTCGAAGATTCAGAAATCACAGTTGCCGCAGCGTGGGTTTCTGACGCGCAGGCCGACATGTATAGCACCACCCCTAGAACCTATCGCTACAACATGGTTCAAACTGTGACGGTATCGACTAATAAGGTTGACTTGGTCTTGGACCTCATGAAGCGGCAGAGTGAACTCATTAAGGACGGTGTCACGCTCACAACAGATGTGAGTTGGCAGACCTCATTTGAATTCACGGGACTTAATTCTGTGAAACCGACGATGATTGAAGAGGCAACGAAAAACGCCCGCGCGTCCGCGCTTAAGTTTGCAGAGGACTCTGGGAGCAAACTCGGGAAGATTCGCCGTGCTAACCAGGGGCAGTTCTCGATTTCCAACCGCGATAGTTTCACGCCGAGCGTTAAAAACATTCGCGTTGTTACAACGGTGGAATACTTCTTAAAAGACTAAAAAATCGTCTATCTTCAATTGATTTGGCCGACGCTCACCCGCCGGCCTTTTTGCGTCTTAGCCTCTTGAAAATCCATCTTCTTTCCCCCATATAGGAGTTAAACGGGGTTGCCTAGCTCTTCCTAAGAGAATTGAGCCAAGAGGGAAACCTCGAAGGAGTAATTTTTATGAGACAGGACAAGTTAACGACAAAATTTCAGCAAGCAATTGCTGAGGCGCAATCGCTAGCACTCGCAAACGATAACCAGTTTATCGAGCCCGTGCACATCCTCGCTGCGATTATGGACGACGAGGAAGGTGTCGCTAAGAGTCTTTTTGAACGCATTGGTGCAAACGCAGGAGAGATTCGTAAGGCACTGACCGATGAAATCGCTCGTCTTCCGAAAGTCACGGGAACGGGTGGCGATATTCAGGTTGGCCGCGACACAGTGCGTGCCTTTAACCTCGCGGAAAAAGAAGCAACAAAACGCAGCGATAGTTTCATTTCTTCGGAAGTGTTTCTTCTAGCGCTCACAGATCCCGCTTTGGAGATTTCTCGCTTCTTAAGTCGCTTCGGTATCACGGCGTCTTCTCTTGCTGCAGCAATCGATGCATTGCGCGGCGGGGAAAAGGTTGAAGATGCAGAAGGCGAATCGGGCAGGGACGCTATTAAACGCTATACGGTAGATCTCACAGAGCGCGCTCGCCTGGGGAAGATTGACCCTGTTATTGGACGAGACGATGAGATTCGTCGCACGATGCAGATTCTGCAACGTCGCACAAAGAATAACCCTGTGTTAATTGGTGAACCCGGTGTTGGTAAGACCGCTGTTGTCGAAGGTCTCGCGCAGCGTATTGTCAATGGCGAAGTCCCCGATAGCTTAAAGCACAAGGTCGTCCTTTCTCTAGATATGGCAGGCCTTATCGCAGGCGCAAAGTACCGCGGCGAGTTTGAAGAGCGTCTAAAGAAACTTCTTAAGGAAGTTACGGCTTCCGAAGGGAAAATCATTCTCTTTATCGATGAACTGCACACGGTTGTTGGCGCAGGGAAGACAGAAGGCTCCATGGATGCTGGCAACATGCTTAAGCCCGCTCTCGCGCGTGGCGAACTACACGTTATCGGTGCAACAACACTCGATGAATATAGAAAGTATGTTGAGAAAGACGCTGCTCTTGAACGTCGTTTCCAGAAGGTCCTTGTCGATGAGCCAAGCTTAGAGGATACGATTGCTATTTTGCGTGGATTGCAGGAAAAGTATGAAGCGCATCACGGCGTTGAAATTACGGACCCTGCAATTGTTGCCGCGGCGGAACTTTCACAGCGCTATATCACGGATCGTTTCCTACCGGATAAGGCAATTGACCTTATCGATGAAGCAGCAAGCCGCGTCAAAATGGAAATCGATTCCAAGCCTGAGGCTCTCGATAAACTCGATCGCCGTCTGATTCAACTTAAGATTGAACGCGAAGCGATGAAGAAGGAAACCGATGAAGCAAGCCGCAAGAGACTTGCTGCTATCGAAGAAGAAATTTCTAAACTTTCTCGCGAATACGCCGATCTCGAAGAAATCTGGAAGGCGGAGAAATCCGAGGCTATTGGCTCTAAGGCCGTGCGCGATGAAATCGATCGCACTCGTATTGAGATGGAAGCCTGCAGGCGTGAAGGAAAGTTTGAACGCTTAGCCGAGTTGCAGTATGGCGTCCTACCGAAACTTGAAGAAAAGCTTCGCAAGGCTGAGGACGGAGAAAAGCACGCTACGAAACGCCCGAAACTTCTTCGTACAAGCGTAGGAGCAGAGGAAATTGCCGAAGTCGTAAGTCGCGCAACGGGCATTCCCGTGAGCAAAATGATGCAAGGCGAGAAGGCAAAACTTCTTGGCATGGCCGATGCTCTAAAGAAGCGAGTCATCGGACAGGATGAGGCAGTGGAGGCTGTTGCTGAGACTGTACTCCGTAGCCGCGCTGGTCTTGCCGATCCCAACCGCCCCTATGGTTCCTTCCTTTTCTTGGGACCCACGGGTGTTGGTAAAACGGAACTTACGAAGGCTCTCTGTGAATTCCTCTTTGATTCCGAGTCGGCTCTTGTGCGTATCGATATGAGTGAATTCATGGAAAAGCACTCGGTTGCACGTTTAATCGGTGCTCCTCCGGGATACGTTGGCTATGAGGAGGGTGGTTACCTCACAGAGGCCGTGAGACGTAAGCCCTATAGCGTCATCTTGCTCGATGAAGTGGAAAAGGCGCATCCCGATGTCTTTAATGTTCTTCTGCAGGTCTTAGACGACGGTCGTATGACCGATGGCCAGGGCCGCACGGTGGACTTTAAGAACACAGTGATCATCATGACGAGTAACCTTGGAAGCGATGAAATTCAACGCCTTGCCAATGCACCGCATGAAGAAGTTCGTGCCGCTGCAATGCAAGAGGTTAAAGCGCATTTCCGTCCAGAGTTTGTAAACCGTATCGATGAGATTGTGGTCTTTAATAACTTGGGTAAAGAGGCGATTCGTAAGATTGCTTCCTTGCAGGTTGGGCTTCTCGCAAAGAGGCTTTCTGCTCAGGGCATCGGTCTTAAGCTTAGTGATGCGGCGCTTGACTATGTCGCAGCCGCTGGTTTTGACCCTGTCTACGGGGCTCGTCCTCTAAAGAGAGCGGTGCAAGAGAAGTTAGAGAATCCGCTTGC
>CAZHBC010000143.1:0-3385 GCA_964530715.1 uncultured Sutterella sp.
AGTCCAAACTCAATCGCATAGTTCCGTCACAGAATCAAAAGGTCATTGACGGTGCTCGATTATACAGAGCCTTTCCTTGCAATTGATGAAAAAAAAGGACTAGGGAAAAGCCGAATAGTGGTTCTCTTTTAAGAGGGGTGTTTCCCTATTCAGAAGAGGTGTCGCGAAGCACATCAGCGCCGGCGGGAACAGTGAATTCGTAAACCTTCTTATCGATTTGCGACGGGACACGCACGGCTTCAAGCGTATAGAGCGTCTTTTCAGAGAAACGGTCGGCTAGTCGCATTTTCTTCGGAAGCCCCTCCGCGTCAAAACCAATATCTACAAAACTAAAAGCGGCATCGTCCGCTTTCGGTACGGCCCGTACCCAAGAGAGCTCTCCCTCTTCCGTCAAGATTGAGAGATTAAAAAATTGCTCGGGGTTAGACCCCCCAAATAAGAGCGTTGCAGGGCCTGCGTCAATTGCCCCCTTAACGTTGCGAACAGTTACCTGGTTTAAATCGACGTCATAAATCCAAAGCGTCTTGGCGTCGCTCACAATCGTCTGTTTAAAAGGAGCGTCCGTGCGCCACAGGAACTTCCCTGGGCGTGAGAATGCGAATACACCCGAAATCTTCTCAGTGGAGGATTCAGCCTGCTGCGTAAAGCGTCCACTAGCGCTCACTGTCCTATCGGCAAAGGCTTTGAGCATCGTTATCGCATCGGCAGCCGCTGCGGATGCAGAAAAGACCCCTATACAGAGAGCAATGGCTAGAGAACGGATCATTGGAAGAGTTCCCCATCTCGAACGAGGATTTCTCGCTTTCCGGCCGCATTTGGCTTACTGATAATTCCTGCGTCTTCCATTGCTTCCAGCAAATTGGCTGCACGGTTGTACCCGATATTAAAGCGCCGTTGCACATAGCTTGTTGTAGCACGTTTTTGCTCTAAAACAAGTTGAACTGCTTGGTCATAGAGAGGATCGGCTTCTTTCCCAAGATGTCCACCGGTAGCTCCGACGGCGCCTCCCTCGTGCGTATTGACATCCTCGGTAACTTCATCGACGTATTCGGGAGCGGCCATGCTCTTTAATTCATTGACAATATCTTCAACTTCACGGTCGGAAACCATACAGCCCTGAACTCGCAAGGGAGTGACCTCCCCTGGCTTACGTAAAAGCATGTCGCCTCGGCCAAGAAGATCCTGCGCTCCGCCATCATCGAGAACAACGTTACTGTCAAAGCGGCTTGCCACCTGAAAACAGATACGCGCAACAATGTTTGTCTTAATGAGCGCTGTCACAACATCCACGCTCGGCCGTTGTGTGGCAAGAACAATGTGCATACCCGCAGCTCGAGCCTTCTGCGCAAGGCGGGTGATGTGAACTTCAACCTCTTTACGCTTCATGAGAATGAGGTCTGCCAACTCATCGATAAAGCAAACGATGTATGGGAAGGGCTTTAGCGGTGTATGCGGCTCTGGATTATCCGGAGTCACATCAAAGGGATCCATAAGAGGGGTTCCGGCGGCAATCGCTGCCTTGACCTTCTCGTTATACGCATCGAAGTTACGCACGCAAAGGGCACTCATCACACTGTAACGACGATCCATCTCTCGGACAAGCCAAGAAAGCGCATTCGTTGCCTTATTCATATCCGTGACAACAGGGCAAAGTAGATGCGGGATACCTTGATACAAGGAGAACTCCACTGTCTTCGGATCGATAAGAACGAGCCGCAACTGCGAAGGATCACACTTAAAGAGTAGTGAGAGAATCATCGTATTGACGGCAACGGATTTTCCTGACCCCGTTGTTCCGCCAATTAAGAGGTGTGGCATGCGTGCAAGATCGAGGACAATGGGATTACCTGCAATGTCCTTTCCAAGCGCAAGAGAGAGAAGCGACTTGGAATTTTCATACTCGGCACTACCGATAATTTCGCTGAGGTAAACGGCCAAGCGTTGCTTCGGGTTATTTGGAATTTCAAGGCCCATGTAGGGCTTACCTGGAATCGCAGAAACAATACGAATTGAACGAACCGCTAGGGCTCGCGTGAGATCTTTGCGAATCTTTTCAACTTGGCTACCTTTAACACCGTCGGAAAGTTCCAACATGTACTGCGTAATAACGGGTCCAATCTGGGCACCGACAACACGCGCGTCAATGTGATAAGTCTTTAATTTGCTTTCTATCAAGCGACTCGTAATTCCAACAGTTTCCTCACTTACGCCATCCCGTTCAAGCGGTGCCCTCTCCAAAAGGCTAAAACTCGGAACAACACGTCCCCCTTCGTGGAAGAGTTCTCCCTGGGCAATTCGCCCAGCGGGTTTTCTCTTGACTGGTGCGCTAATTGGGACGGAAGGAACTTCTTCGGGTGGCGCCTCTTCAGCGTCAACTCCAGGCTCTGGTTCCGAAACCGGTTCCGTCCTTTCCCAAACATCTTCCTCGGCTACTTCGCTTAAAGGAGAATGCGGTTTCACCTCGGGAGTCCGATTGCGAGACCGTCTAAAGAGAAGGCAGAAAAGGCCTTCAAGCCCTGCGCCAATATGTTCAAAGAGCCCACCCCAAGAAAAATGGAAAAGCAATCCTGCGGCAATGGCTAGAAGAAAGAGCGAAACAACCGTCGTTCCCCAAAGCCCTAAGAAAGGAGTAACAAGAGTGGCAACCTGCTTACCAACAATACCGCCAGCTCCACTCGGAAGCATCCCACCCGTGTAACCGAACTGCAAGGCTTCCACACAAACAGAGCTAACCATTAAAACTAGAAGTTGCAGAGTGCTTCCAATCCGACGAGACCACGAACGTGGCACACGGCGTCCGAGTGCAATTAAGAGGCTTGACACAAAGTAAAAAAGCAAGGCAATGACTAGCCACCATGCAGACCAGCCAAAGAGCCAATAAAACAAATTCGCAATCCAAGCGCCCGCGATGCCACAGAGATTTTCTACTGCCCCAGCGCCTGTTACGGAAAAGCCAGGATCTAAAGGCGAAAACGAAAAAAAGGAAATCGCAAGTAGTACAGATAAAAGAAAACTACCGAGAGCAAGAACCCACGTAAAGGCTGATCTTGCTCCCTGTGTAACCGTTGTTACGGCTTTCTCGCGGGCGAAACGACGCGCAACAATCCCAGCCTCTCGCTGAGCTTTCTCTTGCGCTATCCTGTTTTCGCGCCACTCACTTGTGATTGCAGGCTTTTTTCCTTTTCTCATAGGGCTTGGATTATACGAGAGTCATTCGATTCGTTCGACGTTTGTCTTGCATTTTCTTAGCAGTTTCTGCAGAATACGCATCCTTACGGCGAAAGACTATCGTTTTTTCGCTTTGGGGGTGTAGCTCAGCTGGGAGAGCGCTGCGTTCGCAATGCAGAGGTCAGGAGTTCGATCCTCCTCATCTCCACCAATTCAG
>CAZHBC010000144.1:0-3382 GCA_964530715.1 uncultured Sutterella sp.
TCGTACTCGTCAATAATGAGATAGATTTTTTCTTTGAAGTGAATCCGGTACAAAGAGAGAAAAATGTTCAGAAGATCTAGAGGATTTTTGTAAGTTTTAACCTCTCTCATCAGAAACTCTGTTCCCTCTTTAAAACCGTTACGTTCGCAAAAAGAAAATAGTCCTGCCCATACCTTTCTAACAAACCCAGCCTTAAAGTCATCGCTCCCTATTGCAGAGAAATCAAACTGTATGACGCGATACGTATTTGCTAGTGGCGTCTTATGGCTTCCAATATAGGTTCCGGCAAAGTTACGTTCAAAATCTTTAGCAGCAACAACGTCGTAGTAGGCACGAAGAATTTTCGTGAAAAGTGTCTTGCCAAATCGGCGTGGACGGACGATAAAAGGGAAAAAGAATTTCGATGTTTCTAAGAGTTCTATGAACTGCGTCTTATCCACATAAGCAAAATTATTTTCTCGAAAAAGTTGAAAGTCTGAAACTCCATAAGGGGCTTCTTTGAGTGTCGTCTTTTCCATGCCTAAGCCTTAAGGAAGTAAAGATGTTTTTGTACACCGCTCATTATACGAATATCTTCTCGCTTTGCACGGCTCAAACGGGTGTTTTTCAGATAAAAATCAAGCAATTTCTAAGCGATAAGTTCTCTTTTCGGAATCTTCGCCAAGATTTTCCCGCGTAAGAAAATCCGTCGTGCAAGAAAGAAAAAATCTGGATTCTTTTAAGACGTCCCCAAAAATATCTCACGCCTTGTGTCCACCTACTTGTTGGTTTCTTTCTCGGGCAGTAGCCCCCTCTTCAAAGTTCTTCGCTTTTAAAAGAGCGTTCTTTCCGAATTTCCCCTTAATAAGGAGCATCGCTTTTTGCATGCGCCGTTCTTTCTCGAGAGTCTTTTCCTCTTCTTGCGTTGAAGTTGCCGCGTCTCCCATGGAAAAGAGTTCGCCTTGCGTAACCTCGTTTTCTTTTTGGATGTCTCTCTCAAAAGTAACATCAATTGCTTCAACCGTAATTCGGCGAATAAGTAACAAAGGATTTACCGCTCGATTAAAAAGCGTAACAGCACAGTCCGTGAATATCTTCCCTGAGGAGTTTGCTCTCTGAAACATTGTCTTTACGTGCGCAGGTTTCGGGGTAACGCGTCCATAGGCATCCCGAGTAAGGGGACCGTGATAGTTCTTTCGCCTCTTCGCGTCTGTGATGTTTTCCACATCGTAGCCAATGGTAATTGCTACACCCCTAGCAACGAGCCCTAATTCAACGAGTTCCAGAGCAAGGCCATCTGCCATCTCCCAGAGAACGAGCTTTGCTTTCTCAAAGTCGTAAGGCTCCGAGAGAACCTGTCCCGAGAGCCTACTGTGTGTGTCTGATGTGTAGGCCTTAACTTCAGAAAGTGTCACATCTTCAAAACCCCAGGCGTGGTCAATTAAAAGTTCTGCATTCACACCAAAGGTATCAAAAAGCACTTGCGGGTTTGTAAGGGAAAGCCTTGCTACGTCTCCCATCGTGTATGCACCAAGACCTGCAAGGCGCGCGGCATACCCCCTACCAACACGCCAAAAGTCTGTAATCGGCTTGTGGCACCAGAGGCGCTCTCGGAAAGAGGCCTCTGTGAGTTCTGCAATCCGGACGCCATCGGCGTCAGCCTCCTGATGCTTAGCCTCAACATCCATTGCAATCTTCGCGAGATAAAGGTTACTTCCAACTCCCGCTGTGGCTGTGATTCCCGTTTCTCGGAAAACCTCTCTAACCATACGGAGAGCAAGTTCTCGCGCCGTGATGCCGTAGGTTCCTAGATAGGGCGTTGCATCGATGAAAACTTCATCGATAGAGTAGGCGTAGATATCCTCTTCAGAAACAAATCGCAGGTAGATACTGAAGATCTTTGCACTAATTTGCATGTAAGAGGCCATGCGAGGGGGAGCAACGATATAGTCAACTTCAAGGGTGGCATCCCCCTCTAACTCGCGAGCATCGCTACTTTTCCCTGTAAAACGGTGTTCTGGCACCCTCCTCAATCTTTCTGCATTTACCGTCTTAACCCTTTGCACCACTTCAAATAACCGGGCTCGTCCTGAGATTCCATAAGCCTTAAGAGAAGGCGTTACCGCTAAGCAAATCGTCTTCTCTGTACGTGTTGCGTCAGCTACAACAAGGTGTGTAGTAAGAGGGTCAAGGCCTCTCGCACGACACTCCACGGAGGCATAAAACGATTTAAGGTCGATAGCGATGTATTGCTTCATGGCGCTACGGCTCCCTCTCTTCTTTCATCCCAGAAAAGACATCTCCAGCAATTTCAAAAATGTCATCAAAAGAAAGAAGGGCATGGTTTTGAAGCGTAACAGTGCGCTCTGCGAAATTCACGAGTCGAAGACAGACGATTTCTCTTACGTAGTGGCCTCCAGCTTTTTTCGAGTCGGAAACGTAATAGGTAAGCACAACCTCGGGTCTACTCTGGATAATCTCGGAAAGATAAAGAAGCTTTGCATTAAGTGCCTCACACTCTTCTTCCGAGAGTTCACGGCGAAGTTCTGTTGCGCGAGTGACTTCACCGATTTCTTCCTCGTAACCCCGCAAGGCAGAAAAAGGAGAAAACTGCGCAGCGCGTTCCCGCTGCGACATTTTCTTTCTGTGAGGAAATGTCGGGCGTGCGCAATTTAGGATATCCGCATAGGGAAAGGGTGGCGTTTTCTCAGTCATAGCTGAGATTCTGCCCTAGTTTCCCCTCGGGCGTGAGGTTTGTAGCGAAGTGATTCTGAGGCACCTTGGGGAAAACCCAACCTCTTCCCCTTAGGTGCCCCGCCTGTGTTTTCTCTTAAGACTTGCTTGCAAGATGTTTGCGGTAGTTTTCTACGCCCTCTTTTACAAGCTCTCGCGCGTAGTCTGGGCCCTTCCACCCGCCAACACGAACCCACTTTCCGGGTTCCAAGTCCTTGTAGTGTTCAAAGAAGTGTCGCGTGGAATTACGAAGTGACTCTGGGACATCTTCAAAGTCTTGCCACTTGGCGTAACGCAGGCAAACCTTCGTCACTGGCACAGCAAGAATTTTCACGTCTCCACCGTGCTCATCTTCCATCACTAAAACCCCTAAGGGGCGGCAAGCAATTGCAACCCCGGGGGTGAGTGGATACGGCGTAATAAGGCAGACATCCACTGGGTCGCCGTCAGCGGCAATGGTCTCAGGGATGTACCCGTAGTTACACGGATAGTTCATCGACGTAGCAAGAAAGCGATCGACAAAGAGCGCGCCGCTCTCTTTGTCAACTTCATATTTAATGGGATTAGACCCTGCGGGGATTTCAACTACAACATTGAACTCCTCAGGGACGTTGTTTCCAGATTTAACACGAGCGATTCCCACGATTAGTTCCTCCCGTTTTGAATTGTT
>CAZHBC010000145.1:0-3373 GCA_964530715.1 uncultured Sutterella sp.
ACAAAGAGAAGTTTTCCTGCGGCATCTGTTAACTTGAAGTAGAACTTTCCGTCTGCTTCACGATATTGCTTAAAGAGGGCAGTTTCCTTCTTCTTAGCACTTGCAGCTACTGCCTTTCCTACTTTCCCTAAAGCGTGAAATCTTCTCAAACCAACAGCTTGACGCAACTCTTCTAAGAAAGGAATAGCAAGCTTTCTTGCCTTAGCAGCGCCCGCCTGAAGAATCTCTTCGAGCTCATCAAGATGCGTTGTGTAGTAAGCATACTTCTCACGCATCGGTCCGATTTCTCGCTCAATCTGGCTAACTAATCTCTTCTTTGCCTCGCCCCAACCAAGACCGCCTCGCAATTCTTCACGGAAGGAGGCTTTCTCTTCTGCAGAAGCAAACGCATCAAAGATCTGTGTGAGAGACGTGCTATCAGGATCTTTCGGCTCCCCAGGTAAGCGGCTATCGGTGACCACACGACTAATGGCTTCTTCGAGCGCCTTCTTTCCACCTTCAAAGAGCGGAATGACGTTGTTGTAACTCTTACTCATCTTGCGGCCATCGAGCCCAGGGAGAATCGAAACATTCTCATCGATCTGTTCATAAGGAAGCGTAAAGAAAGGCTTCCCATTCACGCCGTAAAGATTGTTAAAGCGCGTTGCGATGTCGCGGGCCATCTCAAGGTGTTGAATCTGATCTCGGCCAACAGGAACAAAGTTTGCGTTAAACATCAAGATGTCTGCGGCCATCAGCACGGGGTAGCAGAAAAGCCCCATAGAGACGCCGGCATCGGGATCTTCTGATTGAGCCGCGTTTGCCTCAACGAAGGCCTTGTACGCATGCGCTCTATTCATCAACCCTTTGGAACAAACGCAATTTAAAAGCCAATTGAGTTGAGGGATTTCTGGAATATCGCTTTGCCGATAGAACGTGCACCTCTCAGGATCCAGACCCGCAGCAAGCCAACTGGCGGCAATCTGCATGCGACTTAGCTCAATGCGACTCGCATCCTGACACTTAATGAGGGCGTGTAAGTCCGCCATAAAAAAGAAGCTTTCTACCTCAGGCTTCTTCGAGGCAACGATGCAAGGGCGAATTGCCCCGCAATAATTTCCTAGATGTAATGTCCCTGTTGTGTTAATCCCAGTGAGCACACGTACAGTCATATCTAAAGCTCCACAACGTTTCAATTGGGCGAAACTCTAGCAAAGTTTGAAACTCTTGCTAAAAAAATAAGTATGATTACATCGTTTTATTGGGGTGTTTTCCTATGTCTACAGTTTCTCGACGCCTTTTCGTTCTTGCTGCACTGGCTCTTACCTGCACAGGAGGTATAGCCGCAGAGGCTGCTTACATGAAGCTTGATACACCGCTTCCGAATGCCACAGGAACGCTAACGAAAATCTTTTCTTACGACTGCCCCTTCTGCTACCGCTACGACTCTAGTGTTGACGGAGAGTTAGCAAAGAAAGCAGAAGAAGCCGCGGGCCTGAAATTTAATCCCGTCTTTCTTGAAAACCGTGCGAAATACGGGAAAACAGCAGCGCTCTTTCTTGCTTACTGCGCCGTTGAAGATAAAAAGGCAGGGCGCGCTGTAACAGATAAGGAAAGCCTATTTTCTCGCGCGAAAAATGCGATGTATTTTTCCTACCTCAAGCAAAAGAATCGTTGGGAAGGCGGCAAAAGCGAATTCCTTCGTACCTTAACGGAGGCAACTGGCATTAGTGAAGAAACCTTCACAGCACACAGTAAAGATGCTGAAGTCCTTGCCTTGCGTGATGCATGGCGCTCAGCAGAATCTGTTGCCGCCATTCAGGGTATTCCTTCTTACGTGGTTAATGGTCGCTACCTTATCCTCAATAAGGTTGTCCGTTCCAAAAACGAACTTTCCGACCTTGTCGCAAAGCTTGCCACAATGCCCTAAGGCAAAAAAATGGCTCTTCTAAAAGGCTCAAAGACTCCAAAGCGAAAACCTTGGCTACTTCTTGCCCTCTTTGCTGCTTTTCTTGTTATCTTTGCCCATGCTGTATTTCAGAAGTGGCTTTTCATGGAGCCCTGCGAACAATGCGTTTACATTCGATTTGCCTTCGTAGTGGTTGCCATCGGAGCAGTGATTGTTGCCTTGAAACCCACCTCTCTCGTAGCTTCAATCGTAGGAATTGCTCTTTCCCTATATGGCGCAATTTACGGGCTACTCTGTAGCCTCAAACTTGCGAAGATTCATGCGGCGATGCATTCCGATGACTTGGATGCCATCTTTGGTCTAGAAGGCTGTTCTACCAATGTGCACTATCCATTGGGTCTCCCCTTAGATACTTGGTTTCCAGAATGGTTCGCAGCCTCGGGGGAATGCGGAATCGACACACCTGTTGTTCCCGCTAATGCTGTGCTTAATGCATTTCAATCCTATTGGATTGATCTTTATAACGCTGCTGGCGGCTGGTACCTTGTTCCTTCCTTAAAGTGGCTAAATATGGCTGAGTGCTGTGCGATTTTCTCCGCACTTTTTATCGCGATTTTGTTCGTTCTTAGCCTAAAACTTTTCTTTGCGAGAAGAGCGAAACTCTAAAAGTTCCAAACCTCTAGCGAGGCTATGCCGCTCCGCCTTCAGGAAGACACGCTTCTCTCTTAGAAAGCGCTAAGAGCCAAAAGATTAGAGAAAGAATAGCCACAACAACCATCGCAAGAGCATATTTCCACGCTGCCCCCGCACAGAGGGGCGCAAGAACCGAAGAACTCAGGGCAAATCCCAACGTGTGAAAAGCCTGCTGAACCGACGCGGCCAGTCCTCGACTCTTTGGGTGGTAATCCAAGTTCATCGTCATCACGACAGGGCGAACTAGGTTTCCAATAAAACTAAACGCAAACCCTAAGAGTACCGTTGCAAAGTAGCCCAAAGAATTCCCTAAGAAAAGAACTGTCATCATCGCTTCAAAGGCAATGAGAACTAGAAAAGAACCGACGACAAAATTTCTTGAACCAAAGCGCTGCACCATAGCGGGTGCTAAAGAAGACCCAGCGACAGAAGCAATAACAAGAGGAATCGAAAGATAGGCAAACTCGTTAACCGCAAAACCCATGACGTTTACAACGAAGTCAGCCCCTGCGGCAACAACGAGAATCATCCCTGTGAAACTTAAACCGTTAGAGACGATTCCATAGAAGAAAGCGCGATTCGTAAGGCATCCCGCATAGCCTCGGAAGAGCGTAACGACATTTAACTTACGACGACTCTCTTTTTCGAGAGTTTCTTCTACGAAAAACACTGTCACCGCTGCAACGCTTAAGGAGTAAAGAACAAGGAACCAAAATGTAGCTTTCCAACCGAAACCCACAACAAGCCAACCGCCAACGATTGGCGCCACCGCTGGAGAAATACTAAAAAGCA
>CAZHBC010000146.1:0-3317 GCA_964530715.1 uncultured Sutterella sp.
CCCTTTGCTACGTGTGCGCAGTCAGCCCTATGGACACTTAAACCTAAGCCGTTACGCATAAAGCCCCAAATGGAGTCGCCTGGAATCGGGTGGCAACAGCCTGCAAGTTGCACTGCAACGCCTTCCGTGCCGTGAATTGTCACAGGAACACGACTTGTTGCAGGGGCTTTTTCTAGGGCAAGGGTTGTGATGCGGTTAATAAGAGCAGCAGCGAAGACTTTCCCTAAGCCAATGTCAGCCAAAAGGGCTTCGCGAGTGGCAGATCCCGTTTCTTTAAGAATCTTGTACCAAATGGGTTCTGGAACTGTATCGATATCTAGTTTTGCGTCGAGCGCTGCTTTTAGGAGCGCTTCTTCTCCAAGTTTTACGGATTCAGCGGGATTCCGTTCTCGGAGGAATTCACGAATCTTCGCTCGCGCTTTCCCAGTGCGGACGAAGCGCAGCCACTCAGGAGCGGGGTGTGCGGCGTCATCCGTGAGAATCTCAACCATGTCCCCGTTACGTAGCACGCGCGAGAGTGTTGCGTGTTCAGCATTAACGCGGCACCCGACGGCGTGATTACCAATGCTGGTGTGAATCTGATAGGCAAAGTCCACAGGGGTCGCCCCTTGCGGTAGGGTAAGAATCTTGCTTTTTGGCGTGAAGACGTAGATGCGGTCTGGGAAGAGGTCGATTTTGATATTTTCGATGAATTCTGAGGGGTCAGTACTTGTCTTCTGAATTTCCATCAAACTCTGAAGCCAATTAGAAACAAGTGTTTGAATTTCACTTGTGTCCATCCCATCGCCATAAATCCAGTGTGCAAGGAGTCCCTTCTCCGCGATGCGATGCATCTTCTCTGTGCGGATTTGATACTCGACAGGAGTGCCAAAGGGGCCAACCACTGTCGTATGTAGACTCTGGTAGCCATTGGACTTTGGAATGGCAATGAAGTCCTTGAAGCGTCGATTTACGGGTTTATAGAGCTTATGCAAGGCACCGAGTGTGAGGTAACACTCTTCAACTGTGCGAACAATGATACGAAAGCCGTAGATATCCAAAACTTCCGAGAAAGACGCGTGCGTGTCACGCATGCGGTTATAGATTCCGTAGATGGTGCGGTCTCGGCCTTGAATGCGGGCTCGGATATTAGATTTTGGAAGCGCCTCACGGGTTTCTTTAAGAATCCTCTCAAGAACCGCGCGGCGTTTGTCACGCGTTCTAAGGACGTTCGCCTGAAGAATCTTGTAGCGTAGGGGATGCTGATGCATGAAGGCTAATTCTTGCAACTCACGGTAGACGCCATTTAACCCCAAGCGGTGCGCGATTGGAACATAGATTTCTAAGGACTCCGTTGCAATGCGGCGCCGTTTCTCTGGCCTCATAACCCCGAGGGTACGCATGTTGTGAAGTCTATCTGCGAGCTTCACCAAAATCACACGCACGTCGCGATTCATCGCAAGGAGCATTTTGCGGAAGCTCTCTGCCTGGGCGATTTCATTGGAGGAGAAACTAATCTTTGCGAGTTTGCTCACGCCATCAACGAGTTCAGCGATTTCGATACCGAACCGTTGCACCATCTCAAACTTACTCATCCCCGTGTCTTCGAGGACGTCGTGAAGAAGTCCTGCGCACACGGTGTCAGCATCTAAATGCCACTCGGCTAAGATAGAGGCGACAGCTAAGGGGTGGGTGATGTAAGGCTCTCCGGACTTGCGGAATTGCCCCAAGTGCGCCTCATCAGCGCAACGGAAAGCGTCTTTAATGCGAGAAATGTCAGCCTGCGAGAGATAAACCGCACAGCGATCTAAGAGTTCGCTACTTGTGACAATCTTTGCGGGTTCTGTGACAGAGAAGAAAAGCGGAAGGTCAGCAGACTCTCCAATGTGCTCCTGCTCGCGCGAGAGGTACGCAACATCGTAATCCTCGTCAGATTCGGAGGATTGATTCAATTGAGGTACCACTTGCGCTTTGCTCTCCATGCTTCCTCCGATTTAGTTCGGTCGCGTCTTTAGACCGAAAGCGCCGCAAGCACAAAGACATTGCGGCGCAAAGCTCAAGAAGAAAAATTAGGAGGGAACGCGCTCGAGCATCTCTTTACCGATGTAGCCCTTTTCGATTTCGCGCAGGGCAACGACCGTGTATTTATCCTTTGTGTCAACGCGGGGTGTATGCCCTTGCGAGAGCATGCGTGCGCGATAGGTGGCGCAAAGGACGAGTTCGAAGCGGTTTGTAACCTTCTTAAGGCAATCTTCAACAGTAATACGAGCCATTTTTCTTAAGTCGTATGAATCAGAAAAGAGAAATTTTACAGCAAAGCGCCTACTAAGCGCTTCAAGAGCACCACAAAAACTTCAAAAACGCCTGAGAAATCGTCTTTTTTCAGAGTCCAAAGGCGGTAAAGGTCTCTTTTTTCGCAATCTTTTGCGTTGCGAATGTAAGACGAGCACTGCGGGCGATGGCATAGAGGTCATCTGCGGCGGTCTCAAAATCATCATTTACAACCACATATTCAAAGTGTGGCGCCTGGCTAATTTCCAGGGCAGCCCCTGCAAGGCGTTTTTCTATCACTTCTTCAGAATCTGTCCCGCGACCCCGAAGTCTCTTTTCTAGGATTTCCATCGAAGGGGGAAGAATAAAGATAGTGACTGCGTCAGGAAAGATTTTCTTAACCTGTTTTGCGCCTTGCCAATCGATTTCAAGAATGACGCTTACGCCTTTACGGAGTTCTTCTTCAATCCAAAGGCGACTTGTACCGTAGTAGTTTCCGTGCACAAGAGCGGTCTCAAGGAATTCCCCAGCGTCCTTTCTACGGTTAAATTCTTCGAGAGTGACAAAGTTATAGTCCTTGCCATCGACTTCTCCCTTTCTCGGGGCCCGTGTCGTAAAAGAAACGGACATCTTAAGTGTCGAATCGCGCTTAAGAAGCGTGGCATTTAAGGAACTTTTTCCTGCGCCAGAGGGGGCAGAGGTGATAAAAAGTTTTGCTGAACTTTGGGGCTTTGATGTGCAATCCATGGCAAAAACGCTTTCTCTCGAGTTTTAGGAGATTTAGAAAGGCGTCGTTTTTTTAAGGTGTTTGCCGTCTTTCTTTTCTTTCAGATGATTTACAGGGATTAGCACCGTGAAAGAAGGCTCTTTCGCGCTAATATCTGAATCCTCTTGAGGCGGGCAGTTTAGCAGAGGCGAAAGGGGGGAGACTTCTCTTTTTCGTTTGGAGTCGCTTTCTCTAAACAGCATCGCGCTTTTGGGTTTCTTTTTGATAAGGAAAAGGCATGAGATACCACTTTCCCGTTGTCATCATCGATGAACACTACAACGCTCAGAATGTGACTGGA
>CAZHBC010000147.1:0-1649 GCA_964530715.1 uncultured Sutterella sp.
AGCGAGAATCGCAGTCTTTTCCGACTCCCGAGACGTTCGGGAGATGGGGTGTGACTTTGCGCCATGCCCCGTTTTGCGCATCAAAAGAGGCGGAAAAGAGAAAATTTATTCACCAGCAACTTATCTCCTTTTTAGTCTCTCTAAAGAGGCTAAATTGGATGGCTTTACCTTATAGGGACAATATGCCCACCATTAATCAGCTTGTTCGCAAGCCCCGTGAGACCACTCACGATAAATCGAAGAGCCCTGCTCTTAAGAACTGCCCGCAGAAACGCGGTGTCTGCACGAAGGTCTACACCACAACCCCGAAGAAGCCGAACTCGGCTTTGCGTAAGGTTGCAAAGGTGAGATTGACCAACGGATTTGAAGTCATTTCCTACATCGGCGGTGAAGGCCACAACCTTCAGGAACACTCTGTTGTCCTGATCCGTGGCGGCCGTGTTAAGGACTTGCCTGGTGTCCGTTATCACATCGTGCGTGGCTCCCTGGATACGCAAGGCGTGCAGGATCGTAAGCAGTCCCGCTCCAAGTACGGCGCGAAGCGCCCGAAGAAGGCGTAATTCGCGGCGGCTTATAACCGTGCGAAATGGCGGCCCAGCCGAAAGAGGGCCGAGTAAGTCGCAACTTTTTAATAGAGTTGCAATGTTTTTAGACTGAAGACAACGAAAAGAGGAAAAATATGCCCCGTCGTCGCGAAGTACCAAAGCGTGAGATTCTCCCGGATCCGAAATTCGGGAACGTGGAGGTTTCCAAATTTATTAATGTCGTAATGCTCGATGGCAAGAAAGCCGTCGCCGAGCGCATCGTTTATGGCGCTCTGCAGCAGATCGAAGAAAAAACTGGCAAGAACCCCATTGAGGTGTTCACTGCCGCTGTTAACAATGTGCGCCCGCTCGTCGAAGTGAAGAGCCGCCGTATCGGTGGTGCAAACTACCAGGTGCCGGTCGAAGTGCGCCCTGTGCGTCGTACCGCCTTGGCAATGCGCTGGTTGCGCGAATGTGCTAAGGCTCGCTCTGAGAAGTCTATGCCGCAACGTTTAGCTGGTGAGTTGCTGGAAGCTTCCGAGGGCCATGGCGCCGCTATGAAGAAGCGTGATGAAGTCCATCGTATGGCAGAAGCCAACAAGGCCTTCTCGCACTTCCGCTTCTAGTCGTTGAGAGGAAATAATGGCTCGTACTACACCGATTGCTCAATACCGAAACATTGGTATTTCCGCGCATATTGACGCGGGCAAGACGACAACGACAGAACGCATCCTGTTCTTCACGGGTGTCAACCATAAACTCGGCGAAGTTCATGATGGCGCAGCCACAATGGACTGGATGGATCAGGAACAGGAACGTGGTATCACGATTACGTCTGCCGCTACGACCTGCTTCTGGCGCGGTATGGATATGCAACACAAGCCCTACCGCTTCAACATTATTGACACACCGGGGCACGTGGACTTCACCGTTGAAGTCGAACGTTCCATGCGTGTGCTCGATGGTGCAGTGATGGTTTACTGCGCTGTCGGTGGCGTTCAACCGCAGTCTGAAACCGTTTGGCGTCAGGCCAATAAGTACGGAGTTCCCCGTATTGCGTTCGTCAATAAGATGGACCGCACGGGTGCAGACTTCTACCGCGTCATCGATCAGATGGAAAAGCGC
>CAZHBC010000147.1:1749-3281 GCA_964530715.1 uncultured Sutterella sp.
GAACTTTCCGAAGAACAGATTATCCAAGGCATCCGCACGCGGACAATTGCTGGCGAAGTTCAGCCGATGTTCTGCGGTTCGTCCTTTAAGAACAAGGGTGTTCAGCGCATGCTCGACGGCGTTATCGACTTCCTTCCGAGCCCGGTGGATATCCCGCCGGTCCCAGGTTTTGACCTCGATGACAAGCCCGTGACACGTGAAGCCGATGATAAGGCTCCGTTCTCTGCTCTCGCATTTAAGATTATGACTGACCCGTATGTTGGTCAGTTGACCTTCTTGCGTGTTTACTCTGGCGTCTTGAAGTCTGGCGAAACGGTTCTTAACTCCACAAAGGATAAGAAAGAACGTATCGGCCGTCTCTTACAGATGCACGCCAATGAACGTAAGGAAATTAGCGAAGCAGAAGCAGGCGACATCGCCGCTGCTGTCGGCCTTAAGGACGTGACAACAGGTGATACGCTTTGTGATGTGGATAAGCCCATTATCTTGGAACGCATGGAGTTCCCAGAGCCTGTTATTAGTCAGGCCGTCGAACCTCGCACAAAGGCTGACCAAGAGAAGATGGCGCTTGCCCTGCAGCGTCTTGCTAAGGAAGACCCCTCTTTCCGTGTTCGTACGGATGAGGAATCTGGCCAGACAATTATCTCTGGTATGGGTGAGTTGCACCTTGAAATTCTCGTTGAACGCATGAGACGTGAATTCGGTGTTGACGCCACAGTGGGTCGTCCGCAGGTTGCTTACCGCGAAACCATCCGCAGCGTTGTCGAAAATGCCGAGTGCAAGTTCGCCAAGCAGTCCGGTGGTCGTGGTCAGTACGGTCACGTTGTCCTCAAGCTCGAGCCGCTTCCCCCGGGAGGTGGATTTGAGTTCGTCGATGCGATTAAGGGTGGCGTTGTTCCTCGTGAATACATCCCAGCGGTTCAAAAGGGTGTTGAGGATACGCTCAAGGCGGGTGTTCTCGCCGGTTACCCAGTCGTCGATGTCAAGGTCACACTGCACTTCGGTTCTTACCACGAGGTTGACTCGAACGAAAATGCCTTCAAGATCGCCGCATCTATGGCTTTCAAAGATGGTATGCGTAAAGCCTCGCCCGTGTTGCTTGAACCGATTATGAAGGTTACAGTCGAGACGCCCGAGGAGAAGATGGGCGACGTGATGGGTGACCTTTCTAGCCGTCGCGGTATGATTCAAGGTATGGACGATCTCGTCGGCGGTGGCAAGGCAATTCGCTGCGAAGTTCCGCTTGCGGAGATGTTCGGTTATTCGACATCGTTGCGCTCTCTTACGCAGGGTAGAGCAACGTACGTGATGGAATTTGGTCATTATTCGGAAGCTCCGAAGAATGTGGCCGATGCTGTCATCGAAGAAAAACAGAAGTAACTTTTTTAACAGGGGAGGGAAACCCACTTAATGGTTTCCCTCCGATTACACAAATTCAACTGCAAATAGAAGGACCAATAAAATGGCCAAGGAAAAATACGAACGCACAAAGCCCCACGTAAACGTGGGCACGATCGGTCACGTTGACCATG
>CAZHBC010000148.1:0-3272 GCA_964530715.1 uncultured Sutterella sp.
CTCCTTAATTCCGGAGAGGAACGCCTTGTGCACTCAGACGGGATGGTCGAGATTCTTAAGAGCCTCAAAGAGGATGAAAATCTTCTTACAGCCGCATACCTCTTTAGTGTGCATCTTTATGTGGAGAATGCGGACGAATGGATTGAAAAGAAATTTGGTCCCATTGTCTTAAGACTCGTGCAGGATATGTACCGACTCGTTGTCGTAAGCGAGCGGGCCCGTAGTGAAGATAAGGAAGCGAAGGCGGTCTACCAGCCAGAAGCACTAAGAAAGATGCTTCTTGCGATGTGTCGCGACCTTCGAGTGGTTGTCTTAAGGCTATCAAGCCGCGTGCAGACGTTACGGTTTTTCGCAAAGGAAGATAAGCCCTCGAGCGCCGCTGTGCGTTATGCGGAAGAGACGCTTGCAATCTATGCGCCTCTTGCGAATCGCCTGGGCCTTTGGCAATTGAAGTGGGAATTAGAAGACCTTTCTTTCCGCTTCACGCAACCTGAGCAGTATTACGAAATCAGTCGCCACCTTGCACAGACCCACGAGCAACGTGTCACGTGGATTCGGGAAGCAACAAACGCCTTTAAATCTCTCTTAAGTAAAAACGGTATCAAAGCGGAAGTGAGTGGCCGCCCAAAGCACATCTACTCAATCTACCGCAAGATGCAACGTAAGCACTTAAAGTTCGAGCAGCTCTTTGATATCGACGCGATTCGCATCATTGTCGATACTGTCGAGCAGTGCTATGAAGTTTTGAGTATCGTTCAGGAAAAGTGCAAAACCGTTAGTAAAGAGTTCGACGACTACATTGCCAATCCCAAACCCAACGGCTATAAGTCACTACACACGGTCGTGCTAAGAGAAAATGGGCGCCCCCTAGAAGTGCAAATTCGTACGCATGAGATGCATGAATTTGCAGAAATGGGTGTTGCGGCGCACTGGCGTTATAAGGAAAAAGGAAATTCCGAAAAGACAGTCGGAGGTGAAGCAGAGCAAGAGCACGTCGCTTGGTTACGACAGCTTATCGCTTGGCATTCGGATGTTGAAGAAAGTCCGCAAACAGTGGGTGCGGCTGATGAGACAATCTATGCTCTTACGCCGCAGGGCCGTGTTCTTGAACTGCAGAAGGGGTCTACCCCGATTGACTTTGCCTATCTCGTTCACACACAACTGGGTCACCGTTGCCGCGGTGCAAAAGTTGATGGTGTGATGGTACCGCTTAATACAAAACTTAAGACGGGACAGACTGTTGAAATTATCGCCGCAAAAGAGGGTGGTCCCTCACGAGACTGGGCAAATCCAGAGAGTGGTTTCGTTGCAAGTCCCAAGGCGCGTACGAAAGTTCGTCAGTGGTTTAATGCACAGCAACAGGCAGCTCAGATTGCCGAGGGCCGAGAGAGGTTAGATAAGGAACTTGCCCGTTTGGGTAAGACGATGACAAAGCTTGAAGACCTCTCGGAGCGTTTGGGTTTTGAAAATACCGATGCCCTTTGCATTGCGATTGCAAAAGACGAGCTCAGTATGCGGGCTATCGAGCAGGTACTAACCCCTGTGCCAGAAGCACCTGAACCTGAATTTGTACCGAAGGCCGCAAGTAAGGGAAAGTCCCGCAGTAACGTTCTCGTTGTCGGGATGGACTCTCTTATGACACAGCTTGCAAGGTGCTGTCACCCAGCGCCTCCAGATGAAATCGTAGGCTTTGTTACGCGCGGGAAGGGTGTTACGGTGCATCGCCTTGATTGCCCCAATGTTAAGAACCTAGAAAATATCGCTCGGGCTCGCTTAATTGATGTGAGTTGGGGAACGTCCGAAGATGCGATTTATCCCGTGGATATCTATGTTGTTTCCCGAGATCGCAATGGACTTTTAAAGGATATCTCGGAGCTCCTCCAAAAAGAGAATCTACGCGTCATCGGTATGAATACGATGATTAGTAAAGGGGACGTCCACATGCGATTCTCCGTGGAAATTCGCAGCACAGATGATTTAAATCGCGGACTTAAAGCCCTTAGAGACATAAAGGGCGTTTTAAGCGCACGGCGTGCATAGTGGCGGCTACGCCGTGCGGCGTCTACTTCTAACGACGCGTATTGGAGCGACTAAATCCGAGCTCAGCACTAATGGTGCGTGCACATTCGCAGATAGCATCCTTTGTGCTCTGAAGACTTAGGTTTCCCTTGACACCCGTCACACCAACGGAGGCAATTGCTTTTCCCTCGTAGTTAAAGATGGGAGCGGCAAGCGCTATGACACCTTTTTCAAGTTCTTCATCGCAGATAGCGTAGCCTCGGGCAGCGGACTTTTCGGAATCTTCGAGAATTGCCTCTAGAGAAGTTTTCGTGCGTGCGGTAAAGCGCTTTAAGGGTTTTTCTTGCTCAAAAAGCATACGGAGAACATCTGGCTGGTAGGCAAAGATAATCTTTGCCGTTGCCGCTGCGTAAAAGGGCATTTCATTTCCAATTTGCGCGGCAAATTTCGAGTGTGTTTCTGTCGTGGGGTCTTCGCAGTGTGTGCAGAGAACCTCTCGGGCGTGTTCTTGGCAGATGTAGACGATGTTGTTGACTTCGGATGCGGCTTTACGCATCGGGAGCCTTGCCACTTCGATAAGGCGGTCCTTATTAAGTAGGTTTGAAGCAAGGCGCAGAATCTTAAAGCCCAAACGGTATTGCTTAGAGGATTTCTCCTGCATCACAAGGTTGTTTTCCATAAGGGACATCAAAAAACGATGTGTTGTCCCGAGGGAAAGCTGCATACTTTCACTTAATTCGGAGACGGTGATTCCGTCAGGGTGTTTGCTTAAAACCGTGAGAATCTCAACGGCGCGGTCAATGGTTTGCAAGGTGATTCCTTTTTCTTCGTATGTTCATATATTGGAAAACTTTTCCATAATGCGGAAAATTTTCTGGTATTTTACCCATATAATGGAATCTGTTTCCAAATTACGGAAAAGTAAATATTTGCGCTTTTTAATTTTTTTACCACAAAACGGAAATAATTTCCACATTGTGGAAAAACTATAAAACAAATTTTAGTTTGAAAAAAGAGGAGTCCTGCCATGACGCAACTGCGAGTCGGAGCAAAAGAGTTTGCCGAGAAGGTTTTTGACGATATCCGTTCATTTTCTAAAGACCCCGTTATTGGAATTTCGCGTCAGGGTTATGGACCTCTTGAGCAGAAAGTTCACGACTACGTGAAGACTTGGGCAGGAGCCCTTGGGCTTGAAGTGAAGGTGGACCGTTGCGGGAATCTCTTTGTAACACTTCCGGGGAAAGATAGGTCTC
>CAZHBC010000149.1:0-3213 GCA_964530715.1 uncultured Sutterella sp.
AGGGGGGCGACCTCGGGTGGAAAGATGCCTCTCGTATGCCTTCGATTTTCTGGAAGGCCATTCAGGCAAATCCGAAGAAGGGCACTGTTGCTCTCACTCGCACCTCTGAAGCATTCCACATCGTTCGCGTCGCAGATGAACGAGACGGCGTGAAGGCTAAACTTGCCGGCGCCCCTGTTACTCAGAACCATATCCGTCAGATTCTTCTCTTTGTTTCCGATGTGACACCTGAAGCGGACGTCATCGCCCGCTTGAATGACATTCGTCGTAAGGTCATTGCCAAGCAAGGTGACTTTGCTTCCTTTGCGCGTCTTAACTCGGTGGATAACTCCGCAACCCGTGGTGGCGACCTCGGTTGGGCAAGTCCTGGAGACCTCCCTCCTGAGATTGAAGAACAGGTTAACCGCTTGAATGTCGGTGAGATTTCTGAACCCTTTAAGACCCGTTACGGTTATCACCTCATTGAGCTCGTTGACCGTCAGGAGAAGGAAGCTGACCCCGAGCGCACGCGCTATGCAGCGCGCCAGGCTCTCAGAGAGAGAAAACTTGCCGAGGCCTTCAGCAATTGGCAACGTGAGCTTCGTGATCAAGCCTACGTTGAGATTCGTCACGAGAACCTTTAATGGTTTCGATTGAAGAACATCGCGCAAGAAAACGCTTTGGCCAAAACTTTTTGGTCGATGCGTTTTGGATAGAAAAACTTGCCTCGGCTATCGGGGCAAGCCCCACTGATGACATCGTCGAGATTGGTCCAGGAAAGGCAGCTCTTACCCGTAAACTTCTTGATGCCGCAGGACACTTGCGTGTTGTAGAAATCGATCGTGACCTTGCCGCATGGCTAAGGAGTGAATTTCCCGCCACAGCGCTTGAAGTCATCGAAGCTGATGCGCTTACGGTGGATTGGAAAAGTCTAGCGAGAGATGGGAAGAAACTTCGCATCGTTGGAAATCTTCCCTATAACATTTCTTCGCCTCTTCTTTTTACTTTGCTAGAAGCCTCCGAGGTCGTTACAGACCAACACTTCATGCTTCAACGCGAAGTCGTAGATCGCATGGCAGCCCACGCAGGAAGTAAGACCTACGGACGCCTTTCTGTGATGCTCCAATTAACCTACAAAATCACAAAGCTCTTTGATGTTCCAGCGGGTGCCTTCCGACCAATTCCTGCAGTGACAAGCGCTTTTGTGCGCATGAAACCCAAAGCGCCCGAAGAAATCCCTGCGGTTAATCGTAGTGATTTTGCGCTTCTTGTTGCTAAGGCATTTTCACAGAGAAGAAAAACACTCAGAAATGCCCTTTCTGAGGTGCTTGGTGAAGAGGCAATTCGAGCCGCAGATGTTGACCCAACAGCGCGCGCTGAGGCCGTTGACCTTGCAGGTTTCGTACGCCTTACAAACCAGTACACTGCTCATAAGGAAAGCTCTTAAAACCCCTTTTCTTTTTCGGAGGCTTCTATGCAGTTTCAAGAAACTATTAAAGCACGTCACTCCACGCGATTTTTTGAAGCGACTCCTATTTCTGAAGACATCTTGCAAGCCATCGTTGAAGATGCAACACGGGCACCGAGTTGGGTCAATGCGCAAGAGTGGCAGGCTTGGATTCTCACAGGAGCGGCTCTCGAAGGTTTTAGAAGAGAGTTCTCCCAAAAGGTAAAAGAAAAGGAAGCGGGCGGTAGTGAAGTCCCTGCCTCCTCGCGAGAAAGGTTTTCTGATGTAGGGCGGGAAAACATGCGCCTCTTTAATGCGGCACGAGAAGCGGCAGGATTAGCTAAGGTTAAATTAGAAGCACAAGCCGAGCTTTTCCACGCTCCTGCTGTCTGCTTTCTAACGCTTCCCAAGACCTACACCCCATACATGCTTTTTGACTTGGGGGCGTTTTCTCAAACACTGATGCTCTCTGCCGCAGACCGTGGCATTGGTTCTGTTGTAGCGTGGAACCCTGTGCGTTATCCAGAGACACTCCGTAAGTATCTTCCTATCCCTGAGGGAAGTGCTATCGCCATTGCAATTGCTTTGGGTTACGAGAAGAAGTGCCCCTTAAACGACTTCCGGTCAAGTAGGCGCGGAGCTAAAGAAATTCTCAGAATCGTTAAGTAACGAGCGTACCCACAAGAGAAAATTTTTAGGTGGAGGGCTTTTCCTTTTGAATCAAAGGGAAATCGCCACCTTGCTCCCCTTAAAGTCCAAAACTTCCGTTTTAACAGAAGTGAAGGTGCTTGAACCAATACTTTAATTTACATAAAACCGTTTTACCGTAAAATGATTTTATGTAAACGCGCGCGACAACACAGTTGTAAGTAGTAACGCTACCCTGCTGTCGCTATCTCCTCTTCGCAATAGAGAGCCATGTTACGGCCCCCAAAATCATCGCCGCCCCTACACTTTCTGCTAAGCCATAGGTAACGCCAAGGATTGCGACAGATAGGAAGAGACCGGAAATAGGTTCTAGACAACTTAGGATGCTTGCGACGTTAGCCGTGATGTAACGCATGCTTCCAAGGTAGCAGCAGAAGGCGACCACCGTACCGATAACAACAACGTAAAAGTAGCAAGCGATTGAAATCGGTTCCCAAACGACAACTGCGCTCCAGGGAGAGTAAATCGTACACATTACAGCTCCCGAGATCACACTCGCCCAACCAACGGATTTCAACACACCAACACGATTTAAGAGATGGCGGCAAAAGAGCGTTCCAAAGACGCCTGTCGCTGCGGAGGTAAGAGCCCAAACTAGGCCGATGAGCGAAAAGTCGAGCGTTTCAATTTCGCCTTTTGTCCCCAAAAGAGCCACACCAAGAAAACACAAAACAACACTTGCGACTTCGCTCACACTCATCGCATAGTGCTCGAAAACACGCATGTAAAAAAGAATCAATGCAGGAGCGACAGCGACTACGACAGCAGCGGTTCCCGCGTTTGTGTATTTAATCGCCTCAAAAAAGGAATACTGTGTTGAAAGTAATGCTAGGCCATAAATAGCAAGATCAATCCAGTTTCTTGCGCCTCCGACATTAAACACATTAACGCCACGCAAAAGTTCGAAGGCAAGAATAATGAGACCGGCACCAAAAAGCCTCCCACAGACAAGATCTGTCGGAGTAAAAGAAAAATGGTCGAGGAGGTACTGTGCAGCAACCGCCATCGAACCCCATGACAGGCCAGCAATGCCTGCCAATATGATGCCAATTGTTGTCTTATGCATATCTTTAGTGCCA
>CAZHBC010000150.1:0-3194 GCA_964530715.1 uncultured Sutterella sp.
TTGTCGTAACCTACGGGGATGTGGATGCGGCAATTCGCTCCTTTTTTAAAGAGACAGAAGATCGCTATAACTTTTTAAAGCATGATGCGGAAAGACCAGCCCTAGAGCCTAAGAAATTTCTTTTAACTGCCCCAGAATTCTTCTCTGCCGCCTCTTCCCTTTCTCGCGTTCGTCTTGAAAAGGCTAAAAAGGCGCTCCCAGACCTAGCAATCGAACGTAAGGCGCAAAAGCCCCTAGCAAAACTCGAAAAATTCATTGAAGCGTGCTTCGATGAAAGGCGGAGGATTCTTATTTGCGCCCAAGGCGAAGGTAGGCTAAGCCGCATTGAAGAATTGCTTCAGAACAATTACCACACGACAGAACAGGTCTCGAGCTTTAAAGAATTCCTTACTTCAAAGATTCCGCTCTGTCTCTGCCAGGCACCTCTTGCAAATGGCTTCACTTTAGAGAATCCTCGGGCAGCGGTCATCACAGAGTCTGAGATTTATCTACTGCGCGCCACGGTGCGCAAGAGTCGCATTCGGAGGTCTTCAGATTCTCTTGAAGCAACTATTCGCGACATTGGGGAACTCGCCGAAGGCGACCCCGTTGTACACGCCGAGCACGGTGTTGGGCGCTACGTTGGTCTCGAGACAATTGACACCCCTGACGGAAAAAGTGAATTCCTTCGCATTGACTATGCGGCAGGCGCCAAGCTCTTTGTCCCCGTATCTCAACTTCATCTTATCGCGCGCTACACGGGAGCAGACCTCGAACACGCCCCTCTAAATAGTCTTGGACGCGGTGAGTGGGATAAGGTTAAAAGGAAGGCCGCAGCCAAAGCGCATGACACCGCTGCAGAACTTCTCAACCTCTACGCCATTCGTGAGTCGCGTGCAGGGTGCCAATTTGCGGTAAAAAGTTCCGATTACGAAGCTTTTGCAGAAGGTTTTGACTTTGAAGAGACTCCCGATCAGGCGGCAGCAATCGCCGAGGTTCTGAAAGATATGACCTCGGGTCGCCCCATGGATCGCCTCGTCTGCGGAGACGTTGGTTTTGGAAAGACTGAGGTAGCCCTACGGGCTGCATTCGTTGCCGTGATGAACGGAAAACAGGTCGCTGTCCTTTGCCCCACAACGCTTCTCGCGGAACAACATGCTAGGACCTTCGCAGATCGCTTTGCAGCGTGGCCTGTTACCGTGCGAGAGCTTTCTCGCTTTCGCTCCGGAAAAGAAATGACGCAAACCCTAGAAGGGCTTGCAAGCGGCAGCATCGATATCGTTATCGGAACACATAAACTTTTAAGTGAAAAAATCCGCTTTAAGTCTTTGGGCCTCGTCGTTGTCGATGAGGAGCACCGCTTTGGCGTAAGACAAAAAGAAAGATTAAAGGCACTACGCTCTGAAGTAGACATTCTCACCCTCACAGCAACGCCGATTCCACGTACCCTTGCGATGAGTTTAGAGGGAATTCGCGATTATTCTGTCATTGCGACAGCTCCTGAGAAGCGTCTTTCGATTAAGACCTTTGTGAGAAGAGAAAGCGATGATTTAATTCGCCAAGCCGTGCTTCGTGAAATTAAGCGCGGCGGACAAGTCTACTTCTTGCATAACGAAGTCGATACGATTGGTCTTAGGCTTGAGAGACTTAAGAAACTTCTCCCTGAAGCCCGTATAGGGCTAGCGCACGGACAGATGCCCGAACGAGAACTCGAAAGTGCAATGCGAGACTTCTATCAGCAGCGTTACAACGTTCTTCTCTGCTCAACGATTATCGAAAACGGCATCGATATTCCCAATGCGAACACCATCATTATGCATAGAGCAGATAAATTGGGGCTCGCGCAGTTGCATCAACTGAGGGGCCGTGTCGGACGCTCGCATCATCAGGCCTACGCTTACCTTCTAATTCCCGGGAAAGACGCTCTTACCAAAAGTGCAGAGAGACGATTAGAAGCAATCGAAAAACTCGATGGCTTAGGTAGTGGCTTTCACCTTGCTATGTATGATTTGGAAATTCGCGGCGCAGGAGAAATCTTAGGCGAGGAACAAAGCGGAGAAATCTCTAAGGTCGGCTTTGAACTTTACACCGAGATGCTTAAAGACGCCGTGGAATCTCTTAAGTCGGGACGGGCTCTTTCTCTAGAAAACCCCTTTGGCACAACCTCAGAAATTAACTTACACATGAGTGCGCTACTGCCCGATGACTATGTACCAGATATCGCAGGGCGTCTTACCTTCTATAAGAGACTTGCAACGGCCTCCCACCCCGCGGAGATTGAAGCCGTAATTGATGATTTAGCTGATCGCTTTGGAAAGTTACCAGAACCCGCTAAGGCGCTCATTGCTGTCCATAAACTGCGGCTACGCTGTAAAAAGCTTGGCATCCGTAAGATTGATGCCACGGAAGCGGGCATTACCTTCACCTTTGATGAAAAACCGCACTTCTCTCCTCTTACCTTAGTAAAACTCATGCAAAGTCGACGGGACATGCGGATGATTGGCCCCGAAAAACTTCGTATGACCGCGGTCTCTCACAATCTGGTTGAACGCTTAAGAGCCATTGGCGTGCTCGTTGATCCTCTTCTTGCGGAAAATCCTGAATCTGACTAAATCTCAAAGGTAAGCCTTCCCTAGGAAAATCCTCCGTTTGACACTCCGAAAGAGGCTACTGCCCTTTAAAATGTCGGGCCATGACAGTTACTCCCGAAAAAGAATCGCAAGCATTGGAACTTGCCTTTGACCTTGTTGCAGCCCCTGCGACAGAGGTTCGTATTACCTTCTTTAAAGTTCCACGGTTTGCGATGGATCAGATTGGAGCCATCACCGTTGATTGGGGCGATGGATCGGTTGAAAGCGTCGATTGCACGATTTCTGATGCAGAGCTTCAGCGCATGGCGCGCGATACAGACTACACGGCGCTACACACAGTGTCTCACCGAGTCTACTTTGGATTGACTACGCGGATTCGTATTACGACAGAATCCGGCTGGCTTCCGCTCCGTGCGTTGCCCGTAGAGACCACACGAATTGCCACGGCATTACCTAGACTTACCCGCGGACGTACGGATAAGGTTGGTAACTTGCTTCCAGCCAAAAAGCTTCCTCAGCTTGTTCAAGTTAAAGGAGAGAATGAAAGATCTTCTCTCAGTGAGATTCCGAGTAACTTCTTTGCAGAAAACCCTGAGCTCGTGTTTTTTGACAAAGCATTCTTTA
>CAZHBC010000151.1:0-3148 GCA_964530715.1 uncultured Sutterella sp.
CACTCCCAAAAACCGATGACATCCATGTGAAATCCACGCAAGAACTTGCGCCTCCGATGCACCTCTTGCATGAGTACCCCTGTACGGAAGCCGCTGGTGCAACCGTACACGCAGCGCGCGACGCGGCTAACCGCATCATGCGTCTTGAAGATGATCGCTTACTTGTTATCGTTGGGCCCTGCTCCATTCATGACACAAGTGCTGCCCTAGACTACGCCCGCCGCTTAAAGAGCCTTCGAGATCAACTAAGCGCAGATCTAGAAATCATCATGCGCGTCTATTTTGAAAAGCCCCGTACAACCGTTGGCTGGAAAGGACTCATTAATGACCCAGACATGGATGGAAGTTTTCAGATTAATAAGGGCCTACGCCTTGCAAGAAAACTTCTCTTAGAAATCAATGAAATGGGCCTAGCAACCGCTACGGAATTTCTCGATACGATTTCTCCGCAGTACACCGCTGACCTCATTAGTTGGGGCGCAGTCGGCGCACGCACGACAGAAAGCCAGGGGCACCGAGAGCTTGCAAGCGGCCTATCCTGCCCAATTGGATTTAAGAATGGCACGTCGGGCGACGTGAAAATCGCAGTCGATGCCGTAGGAGCGGCTCGTTACCCCCACTCTTTTTTAGGTGCAACAAAGGCGGGAATCTGCGCCATTGTCTCTACGACAGGAAATGATGATTGCCACATTATTCTCCGTGGTGGAAAGAAACCCAATTACGACGCGGAAAGCATCAAGAGTGCCTGTGAACTCCTCAAGGCCGCAGGTCGCCCTGAAGCCGTCATGATTGATGTCTCACACTCGAATTCTCATAAGATTTTTAGCAATCAGGTTCTAGTTACTGAAAACCTCTGTGAACAAATGGCAGCAGGGAACCACGCCATTGCTGGTGTCATGATTGAATCTAACCTCGTCGAAGGACGCCAAGATGTCATTGAAGGAAAGCCCCTTACCTATGGGCAGTCTGTCACGGATGCCTGCGTCGGCTGGAAAGACACCGTTGTGATGCTAGAGAACCTCGCACAGGCCGTAAGAAAGCGTCGTGGCTTTTAAGGAATACACAAGAACTAACTTTTAAGCTTTTCCTAGTTGTCGCAAATGAGAGCTTCCTAGGAGTAGAGAGGCTCTCTTTACGCCTCTGAAAACGCCTTCTACTTAAAAAGAGAAGAAATTTTCAGAGGCTATTTTGTGTATGGAGTCTTCCCCTTAGGGTAAATTTCCTCCCTTACATTGTTTTTTGTGCAGTGTATTTTTTCTACAGGGGAGAAAATTTTGATTCAAGAACCATTCACAGACGAAATCGTCGCCTCTTTGTCTCGAAAACCTGGGGAGTACACAGACCCGGCGACGGCAGGATTGGTCTTTTCCGTTAAAAAGAGAGCAGTTGGCACACGTTGCATTTGGCGATTTCGGATTCAATTGCGTGGAATTCGTTCAACGCACACCATTGCCATCTATCCAGAAACAAAACTAAAAGAAGCAAGGGAAAGGGCAGCCATCTGCCGAGAAATCTACACAGAGTGTTTTGACTTAGATGGTCCCTTCGGAGACATTATCCGTTACCGAGAAACACCCAAAACTGTTGAAGCGCTTTGGCCACACTGGGTAGAAAGTGAAAAAGAAAGGGGCTCCTCACACGCAATGAAGCCCTATATGGATACTCTAGCCCGCGGGAAAAATTACGTTTTTCCTGAAATAGGCCAAATGGCGCCCGCAGATGTAACAACTTCAGATGTAGCAAAGATTCTTAACGCCGCCTACGCGAAACTCCATGAAACCACTGTCAAGAAACTTAAGCAAGACATCACGAAATTCTTCTCTTGGTGTCAAGTAACGGGCTTTATCGATGCGAAGCTCCCCTCTCCAGCGGAACAAAAGGCCTTAGCCGTCCTTATCTGTCGCCCAAGAAGGCGCTTAAAGAGTACGCCGCATCCAGCGCTCGCCGCAAAAGATGTAAGGCGGTTCGTGGAACTTCTCGTAAGCGATAAGTTTGCCTATCGCACCTCTTCAATGGCGCTTCTCTTTACGCTTCTTACGGCTTCTCGCGTTGGAAATGTCATTGGCTCTTTAGACCATGAATTAACGCAACCCACACAATGGGGTGACTTCAACCGAGAACTCACGCTTTGGACAATTCCTGCGACAAATATGAAAACAGGCTACAGGAACGGAGAGCACACCGTTCCTCTAAGTACCCAAGCGCGTCTCGTCCTTCGCATCATTCGACAACGGCAAAAAGGGCACACTGATGCAAATGACTTTGTCTTTGCGACACACAATGGAAACCGCTTTGATTACCGCATGCTTCCGGAGCTTCTTCAGAAGCTTTCTGAAGAAGACCTCAAACTTGGCGGAAACGGTTTCGTCGATGAAAACACAGGGGCTCGCATCCACACCCACGGCTTTCGAGCAACGTTTAAAACTTGGGGCACTGACCACGGCATCGATTGGACTCTCACAGAGTTGGCCCTCCACCACGCCGTTGACAAACTGCGCTACGACAGAGCCAAAGCCATCCGAAGGCGGAGAAAAGTTATGCAACTTTGGGCCGACTTCTGTTTTTCTGAGGCGGCAACAGAGCGCTTAAAAGAACTCGCTGGCGTCTCAGAAGAAAAGGACGAGGGGTAATCGTTCTTATCCAAAAAATCGATTGGGCTTTTTCAATTTCCGAGAAACCTTGAACGCACCTACCCTACGCACAGATCCAAGATCTATTCGTGGGGCTACTGCGGACGGGGACATAAGCGGTCGTTAACGCCGCTTGTAGATTACTTTAATTAAAGGAAATTTATCATGAAAAAGACATTGATCGCTGTTGCCGCGCTCTCTGCGATGGCTTGCTCTGCGATGGCTGCTCAAGTGACACTCTCTGGTGTCGTTGACCTTGGCTTGAACTATCAACATGTTAAGAAGGCAGGCAAAGACGCTACAAATTCCTTCACAATGAAGTCTGGTCAGAACTCTGGCTCTCGCTTCATGCTCAAGGGCTCTGAAGAGTTGGGCAATGATGTTGAAGTCGGCTTCCAGTTGGAAAATGGTTTTAACGCTGATGACGGCTCTCTCTCGAGCACCAATCGTATCTTCCATCGTGAAAGCCGCCTGTATGTTAAGACCGCTTTTGGTACGATTCACGCTGGCCGCTTTGG
>CAZHBC010000152.1:0-3146 GCA_964530715.1 uncultured Sutterella sp.
TGACATTTCCCTGTAGGTCAGACATTCGAACGAAGATTCGAACGAGCGTGTTATCCGTAACTTCCATCTTTAAATTAAGTGCGGCCGCCGCACCTACCTCTGAAGGTAAGCGAGAAGCGGCCGCCTCCCCCTAAACTTAACGAAGTTGTTCAGAGATGACAGTGAGAATCTTGGGAGCTGCACCCGTGGTGTCAGCACGCCCCTCACCATCCGTTACCGTGATGCGGCAAGCCCCATCATCAGTAGGTGCTAGACGAATCCGATATTCAGGCGCATCGACAACGTGTTCTTTGCTGAACATATTCGCAAAGAACCCGCGCTCGGCCTTCTTCTTCGCCTCATAGTCGCTATCAAGATACTTCACAAGGAAGATTCCTTGGCTTCTATCGCGATCGACAAGGTTAAAGTTCGCGCGGTCAAGGGCAAGCCCTAAGCGACGCCATGCACGATCGTAGGGTTCTTTAAGAAGAATAGACTCTGCGTCGCCAGCAACGTCGGTAACGAGCTCAGCAACGGCCTCTGTATTCTTCGTGATAGCTTCTTCAGCGAGTTTCTTCTCGGCATCTGGCTTAATGTCGGGGTTAAATTCTGTTTCTAACTTCAAAGCAAGGCGAGAGAGCATCTCGGCTTCAAGCTGGGGATCGGAGGGCCCTGGTTGCCAAACGGTGCTATCCGCATCCTTTCCTGTTACGACTTCGACCATCTGCTTATGGGTAATGTAGATATCCGTCGTCCCGTCATCGTTACGTTCCATTCTTGCCCGATACTGATCACGCAAACCCGTGTCATAGACAAAGTCCATGATTTTTCCAAGCGTTGCACGAATGATGTCTTTCGGGAGATTGGCTTTGTTCTCTGCCCATTCGGTCTGCATGACTCCCGTGTGGGCGTCTTGCATTTTGATTTCTAGACCAACAGAGGGCCAGAAGTCCTGCAACACTGGCCAAACGTGATCTGCATCCGCTGTGACGTGCACATAGCGGGTCTGTCCATCGCGGATAACGCGAGCACTGACGGTTGCCGGAAGAACAGAGGTACGCGCCGTGCCATAGCGCTCGGCGATCGCCTGATTGCGTTCGCTTTCTGCATTGGCGCTTACGACCTGCGGTCTATTCGGTAGTGTGAAACGGTCCGTGCGTTGCACGCTATCTAAATCAGGCGGAATATCAAGCGGTGCACGTGTGGTGCTCGATTCGTATTCGGTGCGCTGCGAAGGCATGTGAATGCCAATCTTCTCAAGTTGCGAGCAACCGACAAGCGCTAAAACTGCGCAGGTAAGAACCGAATAACGCAAAGGACGATTAGTCATAAATTTACTCATCACCAAAAATGAAGAAAACGCATCCGAAGCACGGAGGGCTTCTAGATACATTCAAGTATCTGCGCAGTCTAGCAAAAAGAAAGGCGTGCTATGCGAGAAATTCCACGGGGTTGGCAAAAAACTTCCCGTGAATTTTGTTGCAAATCTTTAGAGGCACAGCCGCGGCTCTAAGAGCGGCAGAGAATTTCCAAGACTTGGAAGATAACGCTCCGCAAATTTCTTCTATCCACAATCATGTCAACAGCGCCTAATTCGAGGAGTTTCTCTGAGCGCTGAAAACCTTCAGGAAGTTTCTCACGAACGGTCTGCGCGATGACGCGAGGCCCAGCGAAGCCAACAAGCGCTCCAGGCTCAGCGATAACCACATCGCCCATAAAGGCAAAGGATGCGGAAACGCCTCCCATCGTGGGATCTGTGAGAACCGTGATAAAGGGAATCTTCTTTTCAGAGAGCTTTGCAACGGCAGCATTCGTTTTTGCCATCTGCATAAGGCTAATGAGACCCTCTTGCATACGGGCGCCACCACTTGCGCAAAAGACAACGAAGGGGCAATTCTCTTTTAAGCTCCGTTCAACGCCACGGAAGAATCTCTCCCCTACGACGCTTCCCATGGAGCCTCCCATAAAGGCAAAGTCAAAAGCGGCCGCAACAATCGGTTCATTAGAAAGAGTCCCACGCATCACCATGAGGGCATCGGTTTCATTGGTTTTATCCCGATAACTTGCAAGGCGTTCTAGATAGGTCTTCGTATCGACGAACCCCAGAGGGTCAGTCGGAAGGATATTTGCCCCAATCTCTTCATGCGGTCCCTTACGGTCTAAGAAAGCCTGAAGCCTTTCCCTTGCGCCCATTCGCATGTGCTCTCCGCACTTTGGACAGACACGAAGCGACTCGATGATGTCATCGTTGTAAAGAACCTGATCGCAGTGCGGGCACTTTGTCCATACTCCACTCGGTATAGGACTGCGACGCTTCGCAGTCGTTTCCGCTGAAGAAAACTTGGGAAGAATACGTGTAATCCAACTCATGGAGCTTTTCCAAAACTTGAAAATGGAAAATGAAAAATTTATTTACCGTTTTGATTTACGTTAACGCATTTTAAACATGGACTCCCGCGTTAGAATCAAGGAGAAAGAGAAAATAACAAAAATTCTTTTCCCTCTTATGACTAAGTCGAGGAGACACACTCGGTTATGCAAGCAATGCATTTTCTAATTGTCGACGATCACGCCTTGATTCTTCAGGGGCTTCAGTTCTTATTGCTTAACCGTTTCCCTGGGGCTACGGTCCACACGGGCACAACCGCTGACGAAGCACGGCACTTGGTGGAACTCTACGGAGAACACACGGATCTTCTTATCCTTGACTTGGCGCTCCCAGGAGTGAAAGAACCCACACAGCTCTTAGAAGAACTCGTCGCGAAAAACCCGACTCTTAAGATTCTCGTTCTCTCGGGGCTTAGTGACGCAGAGGAAGTGACCCGCGTCCTAAAGCTTGGTGCCGCTGGATTTGTCCCGAAGTCTCTTGAAACGCAGACTCTTACAAACGCCATCGACTTTGTCCTCGAAGGCGGAGTCTACGTTCCCACGAAACTCCTCTCCGCAGCGCAGAAGAAGTGGTTCGTTGATAAGGCCGTTTTAAGTGATAGTTCGAAGGAGTCTCTCTTAACGGATAGACAAAAGGATGTTCTCCTTTGTCTTGCGAAAGGGCTACCGATTAAGAGTATCTGCCGCGAGTTAAATCTCTCCGAAGGTACAGTTAAAACCCATGTGACAGCGATTTATCGCGCCTTTGGTGCGAATAACCGCACACAGGCCTTGATTGC
>CAZHBC010000153.1:0-3130 GCA_964530715.1 uncultured Sutterella sp.
AGAAGCATCTATTAAGCAATAGGAGGTACATACTATGCCGCAGGTCGATGAGATTAAAAGAGATTTGAATGGCAAAGATCTTCAGATCGGGATTGTTGTCTCGCGGTTTAATGAATATGCCGGAAAAGAGCTCTACGCGGCTTGCCTTGAAGAGCTTAAACGCTTGGGTGTTTCTGAAGAAGACATCACGAAAGTGACGGTTCCTGGTGCCTTGGAGATTCCTCTTGCGCTTTCTAAGCTTGCGGGAACTGGAGAATATGATGCGTTGATTGCCCTTGGCGCTGTGATTAAGGGCGAGACCTATCACTTCGAACTCGTTGCTAATGAGTCAGCTGCTGGAATCTCTAGAGTGGCGCTTGACTATGGTATCCCAGTGGCTAATGGCGTCTTGACCTGCTACAACGACGAACAGTGCAAAGAACGCACCAAGTTAAAGGGAACGGACTGCGCACAGTGCGCTGTCGAGATGGGTAATCTCGTTGCGGAATTCCCGTCTGTGGATGATTTTGATGACTACGACGACGCGGAAGAGTCTGATGACAACTAAGACCCATTTGCCTCTTACGGGCGCAAGACGTCGCGCCCGTGAATTTGCTCTTTTAGGCGTCTATCAATCTGTGATTGATCCGGAGGCCGATGTTGAGACAATCGATGAGGGCCTCCTCGATGTCCTTAGCGATGAGGATGAATCTTCCTTTGCTTGTGAGTTAACGGCAGAGGACTTTGAGAACTGTGATAAGGATTTCTATCACGAGATTCTCTCTGGCGTCTTAGCCGAGCGCGACGCTCTGATGGAACTTCTCGCGCGTCACGTCGATAGGGATCCCGCAAGACTTTCCGTTATCGAGAGGTCTTGCATGATGATTGGCGCTTGGGAACTTAAGCATCGGCCTGAGAATCCCTACCGCGTCATCATTAATGAGGCTGTGGAACTCTCGAAACTCTTTGGCGCAGACAAGGGCTACCGATTAGTCAACGGCGTTCTCGACAAGGTCGCGCAGGACGTAAGACCCGAGGAATTCGCCTCTTAGAGAAAAAAGATTTTCCGCACGTAGGACTAGAATCGACGCAACCGTTTTCCGTAAAAAGGACTCGGTTGCGTTAACGTTTTTGGGAAAGGAAAAAAGATGGCAGAGCTTGGTGAATTTTCCATTATTGATCGCTACTTTACACATGCGACATTTGGAGCCTGGGCCTGTAAAGGTGTGGGAGATGACTGCGCCATTATTGACGCAGGGTCAACACGCATGGCAGTCACGACGGATATGACAACGGTGGGCGTGCACTTCCCCGTTTCTACACGCGCGGAAGATATTGGCTACAAGGCGCTCGCTGTTAACCTCTCGGACCTTGCTGCCGCAGGGGCAGTTCCGCGCGCTTTTTTCCTTTCGATTGCATTGCCTGAGCGTGATGATCTCTGGTTAAAAGACTTTACAAGGGGGCTTCTCACTCTGGCAAAAGAGGCACAGTGTCCTCTTCTTGGAGGGGATACAACCCGCACAGCTAAGGTTGGAGAAACGCAAGCTCCTGCAACGATTTCTATTACTGCAATTGGAGAGCTGCCTTCAAGAATGGGACTTACACGTGCGGGAGCCGCAGAGGGAGATGACATCTGGGTTTCAGGTACATTGGGTGGCGCTTGGGCAGCTCTCGCTCACCTTGCAGGAAAACTGACCCTCCCAGCGGAGGACTTCCCTGCTGCTCTTAAGAGGTTAGAACGGCCAGAAGCTAGAAACGCTCTAGGCACGGCGCTTTTAAGTTCAGCAACTGCCTGTGCGGATGTTTCCGACGGTCTCGCACAAGATCTCGGTCACATTCTTGAAAGAAGTGATGTCTCTGCAGAAATCTTTTTTGATGCGATTCCTGCCGATGCTTCAACAGCATCTCTTTCAAAGGAAAACCTCGTTAAAGCGCTTCTCACGGGCGGGGATGATTACGAACTCGTTTTTACAGCCCCGAAAGAAAAACGCGGTCTTATCGAACAAGCAAGCATCAGTGCTCTCACTTCTGTGAGCCGTATTGGTAGCATTCGCTCTAAAGAAGCCGGTCGCTCTAGACTCGTTGTCACAGATTCGGACGGTCAAGTGTTGCGCCTTGCATCAACTGGCTACGATCACTTTGCTTAAAGGAAAAAACACGATGGGTATAAAAGAAAAATATTCTGCAGATAATCCCGCTTATACCGTTCGCCCGGATTTGAAGTTTGTCTTCTCCTGTCCAGAGCACGCCATCGCACTTTTCTTTGGTGTGGGTTGTTTAAGGCCAGCACCAGGGACTTGGGGGACGCTCGCCGGAGTTCTCGTGTGGATTTTCTTAGGCAAGGTTTGCGCAATGCCTCCGATGTTTAACCTTGCGGTAGTCGCTTTAGGACTTTGGGCGGGTGCATGGGCAAGCGAAAAGACAAACGAAGACCTAGGGGTTCACGATGCAGGTTGCATTGTTATCGACGAGGTTGTGGGCGTTTGGCTTGTGTTGATGATGTTCCCGCAACATCCCATGACGTGGGTTGCGGCATTCTTAGTTTTCCGCTTCTTTGACATTATGAAGTTTCCGCCCGCAGATAAGATTGATGCGAAGTTCAAGGGTGGAAAGGGCGTCATGGCAGACGATATTGTTGCTGCTCTTTGGGCAATTGTGGCGCTTACGATTTTCGATAAAGCTGCAGGACGCTTTGGTTATACCTTCTTAGGGTTGCTTTCGTGAAAGAAGACCTCAAGGAATTGGCTCAATGTCTTGGCTTAGCCGCTCGGGAAAAGGCAACAAAGATTGCTACGGCTGAGAGTTGCACGGGCGGCCTCATTGCCGCAACGATTACAGACATTGCGGGATCTAGTGCATGGTTCGACAGGGGTTTTGTCACTTACACCCCTGAATCAAAGAAGGAAATTTTGGGCGTTCGGGCAGACACCCTAGACAAGTTTGGTGTCGTTAGCGAGGAGGTCGCTCGCGAGATGGCCTTGGGCGCAATCGAGCACTCCAAGGCAACTCTAGCGGTTTCTGTAACGGGTGTTGCAGGTCCTTCGGGCGGAACAGAAAAGACTCCCGTTGGAACAGTCTGTTTTGGATTTGCTTTTAAGACGCCGCGAGCAGTCTGCACAGAGTCTGCTACGCAGGTTTTCCCAGGTAGCCG
>CAZHBC010000154.1:0-1480 GCA_964530715.1 uncultured Sutterella sp.
GTGAGTAACTTAGCCGTTCCCCCCGTCGAAAGAATGTGATAACCCAAATTCACCAATTCCCGTGCAAAATCAGCAACCCCAGTCTTATCTGAAACGCTGATGAGCGCTTGTTTACGCATTTTTCCATTTCCTCCTGTCATAGCCCTGATCGCAGAGCTTTTTGTGAAGTGTATTTCGATTAATTCCCAAAATCTTTGCTGCCGCCCTCTGATTGCCGCGGGTCTTCTTGAGTGCCCAACGGAAAAGCGGTTTTTCCACAGCTGCAACAATCATGCCGTGAAGCGGAAGGCCCTTGGCTCCGTCTAAATCGCGGATATAGCCTTCAACGCGCGAAATAATTAATTCGGCGAGTTCATCTTTTTCGGGTTCCCCTGGCATTTCTGTCGCGGCCACTGTTACTTCTTTTGTTTTTTCTTCTAAGTTATCCATGTTTGCTCGCTTTCTAAAAATGTTTTTATCGCCTTGCCGACGCCCTCCGCATCCTGCAAAGCCAGAATCTCTTGTAACGCTTCTTTTCCGCCTGCGAGCGGTGCCAAATAGCGTACAAGATGCTTACGGAATGTTCTTACAGCGTTTAGACCCGTTCCAAACTCTTTAAGGTGCTCCCGCCAGTGTAGAAGAATCATCTCATGTTTTTGCTCTTGCGTCACGCTTTCTTCTGCCTCTTGCGTTAATGCACTAGACACTTCACGAAAGATCCAAGGGGCTCCGAGTGCGGCCCGACCGATCATCACGCCTGAGGCTCCTGTAAGTTGTAAAACGCGACGCGCTTTTTCTCCTGAATCAATATCTCCATTCGCAATAACAGGAATCTTTAAAACTCCTGCAACGCGCGCAATCGTCTCGTAATCCACGGGACCCGTAAATTTAGCCTCTCGAGTACGTCCGTGAATCGTGACAGCTGCAAAACCAATTTCTTCGGCCGCAAGGGCAATCTCTTCAGCTGTTTTATGGCGGGCATCCCAACCCGTACGCATCTTCACCGTTACAGGGATGGAGACTGCCCCTTTTACTGCCTCTAAAATCTTAACCGCTAAAGCCACGTCTGCCATCAGAGCAGAACCTGCGGCTTTCCCGCATACAAGGCGTGCGGGGCAACCAAAATTCACATCAACAATCTTCGCGCCACAGAGCTCCGCGTAGTGCGCCGCCTCGGCCATCCTCTCGGGGTCTGCTCCGAGTATCTGAACGACTGGAACCGCCTCCGTTACACTGACGTGAAAACGTCTTTCGGTTTTCTCAGTCGTTCGTAGTTGCGGATTACTTTCAACCATTTCCCCGAAAGCGAGGGCGGCGCCTGCACTAAGGCACACACGACGAAAAGCGGCATCCGTGACTCCTGCCATCGGGGCAAGAACAACTGGACTACTAAGGGCGTAATCGCCAATCTGCATACGGGGAAAAGAGTGAGCTTTTTTCTTTGCGACTTTACGGAGCGTCATTGTACACTTGTTGCTCAAAAAATGGGCACTCAAAAAGA
>CAZHBC010000154.1:1580-3090 GCA_964530715.1 uncultured Sutterella sp.
ACATTTACATATGAAAGTTCTTCTGTAAAATCATGAGAAATAGCAGGTCAATGCAATCTGCGATTTCTTCACGAAACTAAGGGGAGTTAGTCATGAAAAAAATTCTTGTTTCCGTTGATAACAGCAAATACGCAGCAAACGTATTGGATTGTCTTATCCGCATTGTTGAAACCGCCGAAGAGAAACCCGATGTAACACTCTTCACTGTCATTGAGCCGACGCTTCCTTCGGAAGTTCTTAGCCGTCTTGGGGAAGCTGGAAAAGAGCGCTTCAAAGCCTTTGCAGAAAGCATTCTTGCCCCCGCAGCCGAAACGCTTCAGAAAGCGGGCGTCACGGTCAAAACCGAATGGTCTCTTGGGGTTCCTGCTGAAAAAATTGCCGCAAAAGCCCACGAAATTGAACCCTCTTACATCTTGATGGGCTCCCGTGGTCTCACAGCACTCGAAAGCCTCTTCTTTGGATCAGTAACCGTTGGTGTTCTCTCTCGCACAAAGACACCTGTGTTGATTGTCCGTGGGCCGTTACCTCCCAAGGGAGAAGTGAGAAAGATTGGCATTGCTGTTGACGGATCTGAGCGCTCAGGGCAGGTACTCAATTACATTATCGAAAACCGAGCACTATTGCCTGGAAAATGCGAGTTCCACGCTATCTATGTGAGTAAGAGCGCCAATGACTACATGTACGGCGCTTTGGGTGCCGCATCGATGGCAACAGGAGGGCGCTCCGCAGGTCTTGCGCAATTTGCACTCCTTAATGAAGCCAGTGGCAAGGAACTTGAGCAACAGGCTAGCGAAGACGTGATGGAACCTTTACGTCCATACTTCAAGATGCTAGGCGGCGCCAAGGAAGTTCTCCTACAGGGGAAGGCTGGCGACGAGATTGCCAAGTACGCAGAGGCGGAAAAACTTGACCTCCTTATCATGGGTAGCCACGGCCGCTCAAATGTCGAAGCTGCCTTTGCGGGATCCGTTGTCATGCGTGTTGCCGCACAGGGTACCGTTCCGCTCTTTATCGTCCGCTAACACGGAAGTTGGTTTTAAGCCTCTAGAACACCCTTAGAGGCTTTAGAAGAAACCGAGGCACAGCGCTTTTTAGATGTGCTCTCGGTTTTTTTCGGTTACTAAAGAATCTCACCTGCAAGGCACTCGGTAACGCCCGAGGTCTTCCAAGCGGCGCGTGCCGCACCGAGAGAGCCATTAAAGTCAATTGCGGCACTTGCATCCATCACAACAGAGCTCTTAAAGCCGAAGGAAACCGCATCAAGCGCCGTCCAAGAAACACAGAAGTCTGTCGCGAGACCTGTAACCCACACAGAATTGACGCCTCTTTCTTTTAAAAATCCTGCAAGACCCGTTGTGGTTTTTCTATCGGCTTCTAGGAATGCTGAGTAACTATCACAATCCGAGCGCATTCCCTTACGGATAATGGCATTAGCTAAGGCACTGTGTAGAGAAGAAGAAAACTCCGCGCCACGCGTTCCTGCAACACAGTGCACGGGCCAAAGGACCTG
>CAZHBC010000155.1:0-3085 GCA_964530715.1 uncultured Sutterella sp.
CGGCCTGCGCCGAAGTTCGCTTCAACATCTGTGGTGAAGTTCCCCTTTGTAAAGCTAATTCCAACGGATCCTTGCATTGGATTCGTGTCAATAACTTTTGTCTCGAATCCGTAAACATTAACCTTCTTATCCCCAAACGTCGGAGTAACAGAGACTTTAAATTTCGGAGAAAAACTCCAGCCGTTTTGCATTTCAATCGGTTTGGCAGTTAAGCGTAGAGAAACCGGAACTGCTACGAGCGTGAGGCTATTGATAGGAATATCGATGTAGCTAGCCTTCATCGTATCGGTCTTAATCTTCGAGATACGCACGCCAACGCTTGGTGTGATATCAAAGGCACCTACTTCGAACTTCTTTTGTACCGTAAGGCCCGCAGCGAAGGTCTTTGTATCAAACTTCTGGTTTAGCCCGTCATAGTAAGAATTCGTAAAGTCATTCTTCGCTTGCGTGTAGGCGAGTTCTCCTAAGAGTTCAATACCAGTGCTATCAAATGTGTAGCCGCCGTAAAGGGTTGCGCTATAGGCCTTAATCTTATTGTTGATGCTGTAGTAGTTACTCTTCACTTTGCCAAAGCTATATTGGAAAGCAAGACCCACAAGAGAATTCTCCGTCGGATAGAGGTCTAAACCAAGGGTGCCATAACCCATATTGGCTTTAATGGTTAATCCCTCTGTCAAGTGGTCTTGTTTGTAGCGCTCGCCCGTGACACTAACCCAAAGGTTCTTACCCTTGGTAATGTCTCGCACTTGGGTAAAGCGGTCAGAAACTGTCTTTGAGAGCACAGAATCAATACGATTTGCCATGGATTGCGCACCGGTAGCAGCGACAGATGTTGCGCCATCGGAAGTGGCAGTTGCCTCAAGTTCGATAGTCGCAGTGTCTCTATTAAGCGTTGCCGTTACGAATGGGTTATCTGTGTAGACAGGGAAGTTGTTTCCGATAACTGTTGCACCAGCGACATCAGATAACGGAATATTTTTGTCATCTACGATATCGACAACAGCAATAGCGGAGATTGCTTTACCGTCAGATTTATCGTCAACAGTAATCGAAGTTGCCCCGGAGAAAACAACGTTATCAACACCGACCTTACCTTGGTCAATGATGATGACGCCACCATTCTTGGCACTCACAGTCTTTGCAGTGCCCGAAGCAGCAGTGGCTGTTGGATCCGCTGTGAGGCTACCCGTTTCACCAAGAGTCATCGCCTTGGCAACATAAATGAGAGACGAACTCGAACCAATGGCGCCGCCCTTACTGCTAGCATTCGCATTCATAGAACTACTGTTTTGAATGTTACGATTCACAGTAGCCCTAGCTTCCGTAGTGGAACCCAAGCCGATTGTGACAAGGGCACCGGGGCCTGCGGTGATGTCGGTATTAAGCGTGTTAGCTGTACCAAAGTTTTCAACTGTAAAGACAGATGTCTCTCCGTACGTGGGATCAACGTAAATCGCCCCACCGTTCATCGAAAGGGTATTCACATACATATAGCCATGTGACGCAGCCGATGTTCCCGCTGTGGCAGAACCCACTTCAACGTTACCAGACCCTGTAAGAGTGTCAACTTCGAGCGTTGCATCCTTAAGCGTAAATTGCGAGGAAACACCTAAATCCAGCGTTGCAATCTTGGAAGTCGTCGCATTGCCTTCCAGCGTGAAATTGGAAGATTTCCCTAGTTTCACATCAACGGCATTTCCTGTCTTCGTATCAGCTAAATAAACATTTTCTGCAGTGAACTCGGTGTAATCGCCTAAGTCAATGCCACCGACGACAGAAACCGTGCTCGCATCGCTATCGGCATCTTTGAGGTTGATTAAAGCGTGGTCATTCGCAGAACCCGCTAAAGATGCGATAGAGTCAATCACGATTTGCTTTACATCATCATTCACGGTAAAGGTTGACTTACCGATATTCACGGCTTTGGCTGTGAGCTTATCAGTGTCTTTAACTACAAGAGTTGCCTTCACGGTTGAGCCCGTAACCTCTTTAACCGTAACATCCCCCAAGGAGACCGAAGTGTAGTTACTCGCAGTGAAGCTTGAGGCGTCTTGAGATAAAACGAGTTTTGTCGTTGCAATCGAACCACTTGTTGCAGGTGTACTTCCTTCTTCAGCTGGTGTTAAATTCAAATGAACATTTGAACCCAGTTGAATGCCCTCTTCGAGCTCTGTACCTAAATTCTTTACTTTTGAGGTGAATTCTGTGTAGTCACCGAGAACGAGAGCCCCTAGAGTTTCAACCTCGCCAAAGCTTAGAGTTGCGTGAGTCGTACTGTCTCCGTTACCAGTCACAATCTTATCAATCGACCCAAATTTCACGCCAGACTCAAGGACTAACTCTCCGCGACCTGCTTTCTTAGTATCGACCTTAACATCTAAGGTACCAATTGTGGGCGTATTTTTAAGGTTCGTAATCGTGAACTTTGAACCAACGCCAAGCGTGATGTCAGGCTTTTTGTTGTTTGCCCCTGCGATACACGCTTTATCAAGCGTGAGTTCCGAATAATCGCCTAGGTTAACAGAACCAAGCCTCGAAGAACTACTGTCAGCGCCATCAGCGTCCTTAAGCACAATCCTCGCGTGTTGATCCGAAGTACCTGCAGCTGTTGTAATGGAATCGACTGCAAACTGCGTAATTCCAGTATCGGCAGTGAAACTTGACTTGTTATCAAGGGTAATGCTCGTAGCAGATAAAGAATTCGAGTTAGAAACCACAAATGTGGCGCCATTTGGAGTTACGCCTTCCTTAGCCGCAACAGTGCTAACAGCACCAAGAGAAACGGTCTCATACTTATCTGCCGTGAACTTGGCAGAATCTTGGCTTAGAACAAGTTTTGGCGTTGAGATGATGCTCTTCGTTACCGTGGCGGGTGACAAAGTTAATTCAACGCCAGCACCAAGCTTAATGCCGACTTCGCGTTCCGTGGAGATCTTATTAGCGTTTGCTTGAAGCTGTGTATAGTCACCAAGCTGAAGGGCACCGAGAGTTTCAACTTCCTTAAGATCAAGATCTGCATGCGTTTCCTTATTGCCATCGCCGGTGACAACCTCATCGACAGATTTAAATAAGGTACCTGTTGGTA
>CAZHBC010000156.1:0-2974 GCA_964530715.1 uncultured Sutterella sp.
AACGCGCCCTTGAAGAACTCAATAACGATTGGACAGCCAGCCAAGAAATCGCCGATGCGATGATGCGCGAATATGGTCTTCCTTTCCGCGTTGGTCACCACGTTGCAAGTCGCATGGTAAGTTTTGCTCGGGCAAATTCGATTAAGCCCTTGGACTTCCCCTATGAAGAGATGAAGACAATCTACACGGAAGTTATCAAGGAGGAATACCCTGAAGGGAATCCCGAACTTCCGATGACAGAAGCTGAGTTCCGCTCTCTACTAAATCCGCGCGACATCATCAATCGTCGTGCCGTGGAAGGTGGCCCACAGCCTGCTGCCTTCGCCGTGCAACTCACAGAACAAAAGGAAGTGAATGCGCGCTATGCCGCTTGGGTAGTGGATACTTCTAAACGTATTGAAGTTGCTCTTGCCACATTGGATGAAGATTTCGCGAAACTGCGTTAGTCATTAAATTCCGCCTTACCCAAAGGGGATGTTGAATTTAGTTTTCAGCATCCCTTTTTTCTTACCTAAGTCCGCAATAATTCGAGACTTACTGGCTCCTACAAAGATTAACTTTCCCTTCTTAATTAAAATTCGAAAAACATTCTTAAACGGAAGAAATCTTCTAAGTGCCCTTTGGTTAAAAAGGAACTCACTCCTATGAAAAAGATGACTACCCTTTTTGCGCTTGCTGCTCTCTCACTGCCTCTTACGGGTTGCTTTAACAGTACGTTCGCCCCCGCGAAAGAAACAGTGGCAACCACTACTGCCGATACCGTTGTCTACGGAAAAATCTACACCTCAAAAGCAAAAGGCGACTACGCAGAAGCCTTTGCCGTAAAAGACGGGAAATATATTTATATTGGCTCTAGCGATGGTGTCAGAAATTACATCGCAGAAGGGAAAACCACTGTTATCGATAGACGCGGCAAAGGACTTGTGATGCCAGGCGCCACAGAAGGGCACGGACACTACCTTATGGCTGCAGCCTTAGTGGAGGCAGGTTTTTACCTACCAGGAGCCTCCGTAGAGGAGATCCTTAAAAACATGAAGGCACATGTTGCCAAGTATCCCAACAAGAGCGTCTATTTCGTCCAAGGCTGGGAAACGGGCGGCAAGATGCAAAACGTAAAGTTCACCTACAACATGCGTAAGGCGCTCGATGCAATTTGCCCCGATAAACCCATTCTCATGATGGATAACGTCGGACACAACGCTTTCTTAAATACAAAAGCCTTCGAGATGGCGGGCTTTGCGCGCGACACCCGGCTAGAAGGCGGAGAATTTGCCAAGGATAAAAGCGGGAACTTCTTAGGACTGGTCTCCGACGTAGCAGTGAACTATGCGATGGATACTGTAATCGCAAAAAATAAAGTTATCTCAGAAGATGAGGCAAAGAGGGCCGTCTTAACTGCGGCCGACACCCTACACGCAAATGGCTACACCAATTATTTTGACGCCTACACGAATATGCTTGGAGCCGAACTCTATGCGGCTGTTAAGACAGTGGATGAAAAGGAAGGCCTCACTTTTAACATGATTTCTTCCTACAAGATTGATCCCTACGCAAAGATTGATGACCGCCTCAGTGTGGCCTCGGATTTCAAGAAGAAATACTCTTCCAAACACTTTCAAGCCAACGCCATAAAGCTCTTTGCCGATGGAGGCGCTGTGGAAGTGAAAACAGGCTGGATGTTAGAGCCCTACGCAGATGGTAGCCACGGCAATCAGGTCTGGCCTCCAGAACGTTTCGATGAAATTACGAAGAAAGCCAACGCCATGGGACTTTCTGTGCACGTGCACGCCTCCGGAGACGGTGGTACAAAGCAAGCTGTCGATTCCTTTGTTAAGGCCGAGCCCACAGCCGCAAAAGGCATCTATAACGGCATCGCTCACTCTCGCCACATCACAGAAGCAACGAAGGTGAAGATGGCGCAGCACGGCATCTACTCAGCGACAAACATCTGCTGGCGCTACGAACTAGCGGGGACAGAAAAAGAAATCCGAACCCTAATGGATTACGACCTTTATATGGATGGCTACCCCATGAAGTCGCTCCTAAATAAAGGAATCGTGATGACATCTTCGACTGACTATCCGGCAAACGATGGCGCACCCATTGATATAGCGGCCATCATTGAATTGGGCGTAAATGGCACGCTTCCCGATGAAAAAACCGTTCGCATGAAAGCCTCTGAATACCTCACTGTCGAAGAGATGCTCGAGGTACTCACCATTAACGGCGCAAAGCAGTTTAGGCTAGAAGCAGAGCGCGGCTCCATTGAAGTGGGCAAATACGCAGACTTCCTCTTCCTCACTAAAGACATCACCACCTGTGAAAAAGAAAAGATTCACGAGGCTAAGGTCGACACAGTCTACTTTGAGGGTAAAAAGGTCTACGAATTAAAGTAAACCGCAACTGCATTACGCGAGTAAAGTTCCACGTAACTTAAAGGGGATGTTGAAATTCAGTTTTTCAGCATCCCCTCTTCTTTCCGTACTTTTCTTTACTGCGCTTTAGAACTTTTCTTTCACAGTCTTAAAGGCGAGTTCTCCTAAGAGCGGCTCAAACTTAACACCGTACCAGTGGTTCTTTTCTTCCTGTGTCACTTCAATTGCCTTCACGGTAAAGTCCGCGGCAATCTTGGCGGCATCAAAAATGGTGCTACCCGCAAGGTAACTTCCCGCAAAGGCCGCAGCATAGACGTCTCCCGTTCCGTGGCAACCTTGGGCAATGCGACGATGTTCGTAGTAGTAAAGGGGTTGTCCCTTGGCGCCAACCACGACACCTGTCTTCCCTTCTCGGTAGCCAACGCCCGTAAGAACAACTGTCTTTGCACCAATCTCACAGAGCCCACGAACGAGATCTGCGACGTAGGTATCGTCATACACCTCTCGGTAGTCAAGCCCCGTGAGGAATGCTGCTTCGGAAATGTTCGGAAGAACGATGTCAGCCTTCGCAACGAGTGTCTTCATCGCTTCGACGTAAG
>CAZHBC010000157.1:0-2951 GCA_964530715.1 uncultured Sutterella sp.
CCGATAACCATGGGAACTGTAATGGCTGCGGCTGCTGTGTTACTTGCTACTTCAACAAAGACCATCGTAACAGCGGCAATCACGATTAAGAGAAGGATGCCTTCTCCAAGGTGAAGCCCTGTAATCGTAGAGGCAATGACCTTTGTTGCACCAGAACTAGTTAGTAGGTGCCCTAGGGCGAGGCCACCTGCGAAAAGTAAAAGAAGATTCCATTCAATCTTCGGATTAACCATCTTCCAAGTTGCAAAGGCCTTCCCGTCCTTACCGCTTAGAACAAAGCAAAGTAATCCGCAGATTAAAAAGAGCTGCGCAGGTTTCATCCCGGGCATTAAATCCGCATAGAGTTCTCGGGCGAAGGAAAGAATGAGGGGGGCGGCAAAAAGAGCGAGAGCCAACTTCTCATCGCGACTCATCGTGGGAAGTTTCGCGTATTGGGCCACGATAAAGCCACGGGTTTTCCCCAGCGAGAGGTTGCGCGGACGGATGAAGAATAAAAAGACAAGGGTGGCACCAACGAGGATAATCATCATTGGCATCATCTTCACGACCCATTCCATGTAGAAATATTCGCGTCCCGTGAGTTGTTCAAGATAACTTACGGCAACAAGATTCATCGCACCCCCAAGAGGTGTGCCAAGACCTCCTAAGCCGCAGCCCCAAGCGATAGCCATGAGTAAGACAAAAAGAAGGGGCTTCATCGAGTCACTGTTTTCTCCAGCGAGAAAGCGAATCATCGCTACGCACACAGGAACCATCAATGCACAGACGACGGCATTTGGCAGTACGCTTGAAAGAACAACAGAGGATAAGAACCATACGGCAATATGCGTTTTTACAGAAGGACCTAAAAGCATGAGGGACTTAATTGCGATGCGTCTATCAAGCCCTGTGATTTCCCACGTAGCAGAGATAATGCTTGCGCCGAGAAGCAGTACAACAATGTCCGAGAAATAGAGACTTGTCACAGAGCCCATTGGGACAAGCCCGAAAATGGCATTGAGCGCAATCGGTAAAAGGGCCGTCACAGCTGGGTCCACGGGCATTGAAACCCACCACCAACCCATCCAAAGCATTGCACCGATGGAGATGCTTGCTTCAAAGGAAAGGGATGTTGCAGGAAGAAGCCAAATACACAAAAGGAAAAGGGCGGGACCGCAGAGAAGGTGAAGGATGCGGCGAGATTTCTCGGGGTGCATAGGTTAAAACGAATCGAAGAGAAACAATAATAACCGTGAACTTTAGGCGCTTAACCGAAGGAAATCAATAGAGGAAAAACGCAAGTGCCGAAAACGAAATCGTTCTCGGCACTAAGGGAAAAGAGAAGCAGATGGTTAGCGAACTTTATCTTCGCGCACACGATCCTTGTTGAACTCAATGATGCGACGCATGTCTTTTTCAAGATCGTACAACTCGAGTTGTGCGTAGCAATCTGCCATGAGTTCCATTGCTTCATCGCTCACACTCGTAAGTTGGAAGTCCGTGAGAATCACCTTCGCACGGTTTAGAGCAGCAACGTAGGCCTTTCTTTCATAATAGAACTTTGCGGTATTGAGTTGATGCCGCGCCTGCGCAAGAACAAGTTGATGCATTCTCCGGGTGGACTCAGCAGCGTAGCGTGACTCAGGGAAGCGTCCGACTAACTCTTTAAAGATATCGAAGGCGTCTCTTGCGGCTTGCGCGTCACGCTCGGAGATATCCTGGCGAATCATGGAACTAATGATGCCGTCACGCTCGTTTAGTGTCGCTAGCCCCTTTAAGTAGAGCGCATAGTCACTGTTGGGGTGATTAGGATAGGCCCGTAGGAAGCGATCGATTTGCTGAATGGCGCTTGCGGCCTCATCGTCCTTATAGTAGACATAAGCAAGCTCAATCTGTGCCTGTTGCGCATAGGTCCCGAAGGGATAACGTGCTTCTAACTTGGTATAGTAGTCTTTTGCAACTGACCAGTTAGAGTCATTCATCGCATCGCGCGCTTCGGAGTAAAGTTTCTGCGCAGTCCAATCGCGCGTTGGATCAATCTCAAGCGATTGGAACCAGCTACAGCCGCTTGTTGCGAAGAAAACTGAAAGGGCGAGCGCACAACCGGCGACACGCATAGATAACTTGAACTTTGGATTCATGGCTAACAAGATGAAAAATAGTCCCGACGATTATAGAGAGGAAATCGAGGAGGATTTGCCTTTTCTAGAAAATCCGATTGGTAATGAGGCGAATTTAGGCAAAAAAACCTCTTTAGAGCCTAGACATTTCGTTGTAAGTGTCGATGCAACGACCAATCGACTCGATAAGGTTCTCTCGGAATTGATCCCAGAGGTAAGTCGCGCTCGCGTGCAGGAATGGATTCGAAGCGGGGCAGTTTCTGTTAATGGTGAGGTCGTTTCCGATGTCCGCGCAAAGACGGGAGCTACGGATGCTATCGATGTCACACCAATGCCTAGCGCCGAAGAGTGTGCATTCGAACCAGAGGCGGATATCGATTTTCGTGTGGTTTATGAGGATGATGCGGTAATTATTATTGATAAACCTGCTGGGTTGGTTGTACACCCAGCGGCAGGGCACTGGTCTGGAACACTCTTAAATGGGCTCCTTTATCGTTATCCAGAGTTGCGTTCGGTTTCCCGCGCTGGCATTGTCCATAGACTCGATCGAGAAACCTCCGGCCTTATGGTTGTTGCTCGCACGGAAGAGGCCCGTACGGCTCTAGTCCGTGACCTTCAAACACACGCGGTTTGTCGGGAATATTGGGCAATTGTCCTCGGTATTCCGCCCGAAAAAGGTTTTGTTGATACGCCCATTGGTAGAGATCCCAGGAATCCCATACGGTTTTCTTGTCGCGGTATTGCGGCAAAACCCGCAAAGACCCATGTGCGTCTTGTTGAGACGACTTATGTGGCTAATCGCGCCCTAAGTTGGGTTGCCTGTCGCCTTGAGACGGGGCGTACGCATCAGAT
>CAZHBC010000158.1:0-2947 GCA_964530715.1 uncultured Sutterella sp.
TCAAGCTGCGATTTGAAAATTACCGCTTTTTCTCTTAAATCATTGATGTCATCTACAACGCGGTAACGGACGGATTTCAAGAGGTGCTTCCCTGGCATTGGCATTTCTTTAAATTCTGTAATGTGCTTCACACCTTCTTCCAATTTGCCTTTTTTAACGAAGAAGACCATGACACCATTTTCCATGTCGTGGTAAAGCATAGGGTAGTAGAAACGGGTCTTGTAACCGCAGTTCGGGCACTGGAAATCAAAAAGGCTTCCGTCGATTACCGCCTCTGCCGCATCGGGATCAAGCATGCGATTGACAGATTCCCAAACAGTAAAAGAACTTTCTTTCCCGCACTTAGGGCAGGTAATTTTTGCTTCGGATGTCTTAGACATTGCGCCAACTCCCCTTTGTTTTTTTCGTAATTCTTCTTCTGTCCTCGAGCCTACGTTTTCATTGTACTGAAGGTGCTTCCCGCAGAAGGTGGTTTAGCACCTGCGTTTTTACGCAAGCTCACACTGAAAAGCACTGCACTCTGAGCGATTCACTTTGATCGCCTCTCAGGGCAACGCTACTGGCAGTTTTCCCACAAACCAATGCTAGCAAAAGTTCCAATGTTTCTCTCGGTTTTTTCCATAAATTTACCTATTTATTTTTCTAATAAATTGCTACCAATTTTTTACTTTGATTAATTTGTGAAATTTCTTTACATAATCTTTGATTTTTATCAATGTTTTACTCAGATATTTAATAGCGAATTGTTTCTTTTTCTCAAAAATTCTGATAATATTAAAATGTAGTAAATATTTTGGGGTTCTTCAATTCTCTGTGGGTGTGTTAGCTATGTTTAAACGTCTCTGCTGTTCCCTCCTTGTTTTCCTTCTTACGCTTCTGGAAATCGCTCTCAAGATTCTCTTTCTCATCCTCTGGCCAGTTCTTTTCGTCGCAGAGCAACTCGAACAACGCTGGCAATCCCCTGGTTATGACCCTAGGGAAAATCGGCGGATTATTTGGTATGTCCTTTGGCTCGACTGGTAAGAATTCCTCGCATACGTGTGAATAGATTTCAAACGTAAATCAGAGTAGCTTCCTGAAGTGGTAAGTCTTACCCGAAACACGATGGGGAGCGGACCCGTGTTGATTTGAGCGCTCTTCTTTTGCGTAGCTTCTTTTTGACAGTCTCAAGCGGCCGCAGAATAACGAGGGGGAGACGTAGGCAAAAGAGGCTATGCCTGCGAAAGCGACCATGCAACGTCAAGTGCATGAGATTAAAACTTGGAGAAAGCCAAGTTTAGAAAAGAGAAGCAAAACGACAAAAAAGTTCCACGTCTATGAGTTCTGGCCACTCAAGCAAAGCCCCGCGACCTGTGCTTTGATGAAGTTAAATGGCAGGTCAAAAGAGCCAAACGCCTCAATGAGTTGAAGTCAAATTCCTTCATCTCAAATTAAAAGAATCTGTCACCATTGATCTTCGTCTTCTGCACCAGCTAAAGCGGCGGCTGCCTCTGCCGCTTCCCGTTCTCTTCTTTCTTCTTCTCGGTACTTACGGATAGTCTCATAGACTTGCTGCATAAACTGCTCGTGGTATCTTTTCCTTTCATTGGCAAGGGCGATACCTTCTTTGACCTGTTTGACATTGTCGATGATGAAACCTTCTGCTTGTACGTCTCCAATGTACCAGGTCTCTAACTCTCTTCTCTTTTTCCGCGTTAATGGCCAAACAGAGTGAGCGCCAAAACAAACAATCCGCGGCGTGTCATACATGCGGCGCCGTATGCGTTTATAAAGATCCCAAGTTTCCCCAACATAGACTGACTCTGCGTCAGTTAAGAGAATGTAGACCGCGGGGCCATATCTCTTAAGTCTATGTAGCTGCGTGTAGGTATAAACAGGGTCGTAATAGTGAAAGAGGTGAAAATCCAAGTAGCACCGAAATTTCCACAAGAGTTCTTTACGCTCTTTACTGCGGTCTATTTGATTTCCTATGTGAAAGAACGCCGAGTTCTGTAAATCGAATTCATCCTCTGCCATTGGGCTCCCCTTCCTAATGGTGTGGTTCTCTTCTCCTTGGAATATACACAAACTAGAAGAGAAATTTCCCCAATTTCTCCTAAAGAAACCTGCGTCTTTTGCTTAGTAGATAAAGGCAGTTTTCTTCTTTGAGAGTGCTGCAACGGGAAAACCAATGTTGCTCTTCTGAGGGCCGCGCTTTGCCTAAAAACGTAATACCTCTAAAAACGCCTTCTTTCCGCTTCTTTTAAACCGCGAGACAAAAGAGAATTCTCGGTATATTTCCAAAGAGAAAGTTAGAAAACAAAGTACCGTTATTTTGAGGAGTTCTCGCTATGTATGACATCGACAGTACCCCTGCTTCTAAAGAGTTCTTGGAGTGTTGGCAAGCCACAGGAAGGCACATTCAATCTTGGGGAGGAAGAGGCGTTAATTGGATTAAAGCAGATCCTTATCCGCCTTTTCTTGAACACTTCTCTTTCTTTTACGGTAATCAGGTCTATTTCGTTCGCATCGAAGACGCTGATGGCATTTTGGATATTCCTGGGAATCCGACGGGGTTTCTCTCGATTGCCCGCGCTTGGGGCGGCTACGCCTGCCGCATCGTAATGAGAAAGCGTGGTGCCTTAGGGTGGAAACCCGTACACCCTGGGTGGGCACTGCAAGATGTTGAAAGCGGAGAGTTTCTTAACCCCAGAGCGCTTGCTACCGATGAAAAAATTGAAGTCGGTCCCTGGGAACTTTTTGACTTCGCTTCTCAGGTTGTGCGCGATGCCCTAGTGAAAAAAGGCTATGACATTCTCTCCTCTGGAAGAAATCCCGACATCTTCCCCTCAATCTGGGTCGATAGCCCCAAGGGGCGAGAATGGATTCTTGTGACGGCTTCACGCTTTCCAGAACTTACAGCTGCGCTTCCTGAAGGTTTTACCAATGTGAAAAAAGAACTCGAACT
>CAZHBC010000159.1:0-2920 GCA_964530715.1 uncultured Sutterella sp.
CTTTATATTTCGCATCTTCTTAGGCACGTAGCTCAGCTGGTTAGAGCATCACGTTGACATCGTGGGGGTCGTTGGTTCGAGTCCAATCGTGCCTACCAAGTAACTTCTTGGAGACGAAATGAATTTCTGTTGTCAGTTCCTGCGAACAACAACAACCCGATTCCGCTAATGGGGCCGGGCAGGTGGATTTTGTAAATGAAGAGTGCGGCCGAGAGGTCGCATTTTTTTTGGAAATTTTTTATTTTTAGATTTTTGTAATGGGGATGGGCAGTCCCTTTGGAGAAATTAAGATGATTACCGTTACGTTGCCCGATCAATCCAAGCGCACGTTTGATGCGCCTGTTACGGTCAAACAAATCGCCGAATCCATTGGAGCGGGCCTTGCAAAGGCTGCTCTCGTTGGTAAGGTCAATGGAAAACTTGTGGACTTGAGTACAGTCGTTGATGCTGACGCTACAGTCTCGATTGTGACAGGACGTGACCCCGAAGGTGTCGATGTCATTCGCCATTCCACAAGCCACTTGATGGCCCAGGCTGTAAAGGAACTCTTCCCGAGCGCAGAAGTGACGATTGGACCCTCAATTGAAAATGGCTTCTACTACGACTTTAAGTTTGAACGCCCCTTTACGCTCGATGACTTGAAGGCTATCGAAGAGAAAATGGCTGAGCTCGTGAAGAAGGACATCCCGCTAGAACGTATCGAGATGCCGCGAGACGAAGCGATTGCCTTCTTTAAGGGCCTGGGAGAACACTACAAGGCAGAAATCATTGAATCGATTCCTGCTGGGGAAACAATTTCTCTCTATCGCCAGGGCGATTTCACAGATCTTTGCCGCGGCCCACACGTGCCAAGCACAGGGAAACTCAAGGTCTTTAAGCTTATGAAGGTTGCGGGCGCTTACTGGAGAGGCGACAGCAAAAACGAGATGCTTCAGCGCATCTACGGCACGGCTTGGGCAACAAAAGACGCACAGGATGCCTACTTGAAGATGCTTGAAGAGGCAGAAAAGCGTGATCACCGTCGTCTCGGCAAAGAACTTGATCTCTTCCACTTACAGGACGAAGCCCCGGGTATGATCTTCTGGCACGCCAAGGGATGGTCCATCTGGCAGGTTGTCGAGCAGTTCATGCGCAAGATTTATCAGGATAACGGCTACATGGAAGTGAAAGCGCCGCAGCTTCTTGATCGCTCTCTTTGGGAGAGATCTGGTCACTGGGCGAAGTACCGTTCCAATATGTTCACGACCGAGTCGGAGAACCGTTACTACGCCCTAAAGCCGATGAATTGCCCAGGGCACATCCAGCTCTTTAATTCTGATCTACGTAGCTACCGCGATCTTCCGATGCGTTTCGGTGAATTCGGTCAGTGCCACAGAAATGAACCGAGTGGTTCTCTTCACGGCCTGATGCGTGTCCGTGGCTTTACGCAGGACGATGGCCACATCTTCTGCTCAGAGGATCAAATCCTTTCCGAATGCGTCAATTACACGCGCCTTGTCCGCGAGGTTTACAAGACCTTTGGTTTCACAGACATCAGTTACAAGATTGCCACGCGCCCAGAGATGCGTATCGGAGAAGACTCTGCTTGGGATAAGGCCGAAGCGGCTCTTATCGAAAGCTTGGAAGCTTGCGGAGTTCCTTATGACATTCTCCCAGGAGAGGGTGCTTTCTATGGTCCGAAGATTGAGTATCACTTAAAGGACTGCTTGGGACGCTCTTGGCAGTGCGGCACGATTCAGGTTGACTTCCAGATGCCAGGTCGCTTAGGTGCGGAGTACGTCGCAGAAGACAATACCCGTAAGGTTCCTGTGATGTTGCACCGCGCTATCTTGGGTTCCTTGGAACGCTGGATTGGTATGTTGATTGAGCACTATGCGGGTGCGATGCCGGTGTGGCTTAGCCCCGTGCAGGTTGCGGTTGCCTCGATTACCGATGCGCAGGCTGACTACGCTCGCGAGGTTGTCGCCGCAATGAAACAGGCAGGATTGCGTGTTTCTGAGGATTTGCGCGGTGAAAAAATCAACTATAAAATCCGAGAACTTAGCTTGCAGAAGCTTCCCTTTATTGCCGTCGTTGGCGATAAGGAAAAGGCCAGCAGGACAGTGAGTGTCCGTGCTCGCGGAGGGAAGAATCTCGGCGTGATGTCGCTTGAAGACTTCGTGGCGAAGGTCGTTGAACTCGATAAGAATCGGGTGAATACGGACATCTAGCTCGGCGAAGCTCTTTTAAAAGCGGTTTCGTTAACTTTTATAGGGAGTGACTGTTATTACTCAAGAACGTACACACCGGATTAATCGTGAAATCCGGGTTCCTCAGGTTCGTTTAACCGGGGTCGATGGGGCGCAGATTGGGATTGTTCCGACTGCGGAGGCTCTCCGAATGGCAATGGATGCCGACGTCGACCTCGTTGAGGTTGCTCCGAATGCCGTTCCACCTGTTTGCCGTCTGATGGACTATGGCAAGTTCCGTTATCAGGAACAGAAGCGGGCGCAGGAAATCAAAGCCAAACAGAAGGTCGTGCAGGTGAAAGAAGTAAAGTTCCGCCCCGCGACCGATGAAAATGATTTCCAGACGAAACTTCGTGCTGTGAAGCGGTTTTTGGCCGATGGTGACAAGGCGAAGATTACGCTTCGCTATCGTGGCCGCGAAATGGCGCATCAGGATATCGGTATGCAGGTCGTTAACCGCTTGCGTGAAGAGCTTGCGGATATTGCCCAAGTCGAGCAGATGCCAAAACTTGAAGGTCGCCAGATGGTGATGGTTCTCGCCCCACGCTCGAAGAAGAAGCCAGCGCCACAGAAAGCCGCTTCCCAGGAAGCCACTCAAGAATAAAAGTTGACTTTTGAAGTTACGTGAAATCCCCGTGCAGTTTGCGGGGATTTTGCTTTTCTGAGGGGAAGAAAAGAAGATAAGAATCTAG
>CAZHBC010000160.1:0-2908 GCA_964530715.1 uncultured Sutterella sp.
TATAGGGGGAATTACCTACAAAACAGTTAATGGTTTTGTTTCCCTAAGGTAAGGAGTCTCTTTTTCCTATGCTTGAGGGGTTGTTTTGCTCCCGATAAAATGCACTCGATTTCTTGAAACACAAAAAAATGTTTTCGAGGAGTTTTCAGAAATAAGGGAAAAGAGAACCCATGCCAGTAGCTAAAGAGTGTCAATTTCGCCACATTGCTGCGCTTCCTGATGAGCTTATTAGTCAGATTGCCGCAGGGGAGGTCATTGAGAGACCAGCCTCTGTTGTTAAAGAGCTTGTGGAAAATGCCGTGGATGCCGGATCCAAAAACATCGAGGTTAGGCTTGAGGCTGGTGGTATTAAGAGGATTATTGTTTCTGACGATGGTTCTGGTATCGCTCGAGAAGATCTCGTTCTTGCCTTAAGGCGCCATGCCACGAGCAAGATTCGAAGCCTTGCGGACTTAGAGAGCGTTGCAAGTCTAGGTTTCAGGGGCGAAGCTCTCGCATCCATCGCATCGGTAGCCACGGTCGAAATCACAAGCCGTACAGCGGATTCTGAAAACGCCTGGAAGATTGGCAAAGATGGTGTGCAGCCTGCTTCTGGCTCTTTTGGTACGCGGGTTCTCGTAGAAGACCTCTTTTATAAAACACCGGCTCGCCGTAAGTTCCTAAAAAGTGAGGCAACAGAGGCTTCTCACGTCCGTGAATACATGCAGCGCATTGCACTTTCGCATCCAAATATTGCATTTCGTCTTTTTGTGGATGCTCGAAACGTACTTATCCTTCCTGCCGCTTCTGCTCAAGAGCGGCGAGATGCGGTGATGCCTCACGAATTTCGCGAGGCTTCGCGAGAGGTCTCCGCACAGGCTCCTGGCATCAAACTTACGGGAGCTGTCTGCCTTCCGAGCGCAGCACGCACAAGAGCGGATGCGCAGTACTTCTTTGTTAACGGTCGTTTTGTGCGTGACAGAGTTTTGCAACACGCAATAAAGTCTGCCTATGCGGATGTTTTGCATATTGCGATGCAACCGATGTTTTGCCTCGCATTGGAAATTGATCCCACGCGAGTTGACGTGAATGTTCATCCGCAAAAAACGGAAGTGCGTTTCAGGGATTCTTCTTTCGTGCATGGGTTTGTGACGAAGGCTGTAACGGACGTTTTGTCTCGTATTGAGATTGATGAAGAGACAGGCGAATTGCGTTCTGCGAATGTTCCTGAGACTTTCGAGAAACCAAGTTCAGTAAGTGCACCTGTGCAACGGGGATTTGTTTTCAGAGACTCCGAGAGAAAACCTTCAGAGGAAACTTGGAAGGCTCTTTATGCAAGACCCGAATCCTCTGAAAGTATTCCTAGTGACAGTGTCCTTGCACAAGACACTGAAGCGCCTCTTGGACACGCTATCGGAGAACTCGCCGGCATTTATATCCTCGCCCAAAACGCAGAAGGGTTAGTGATCGTTGATATGCACGCAGCGCACGAACGAGTGACTTACGAGCGATTAAAAAAGGAAGCAGATACCCGTCTTGAAGTGCAGATGCTACTCGTTCCCATTAGTTTGGAGGTAAGTGCAGATGCGATGGAAACCTTCGAGGAGCATAAGGCAGATCTCACGAATCTTGGTCTTGATTTAACGCGAGCCTCGGAAACTTCCCTATTGCTACGCTCAATGCCTGCGCTCCTTTCTGCTACTTCGCTCGATGCCCGAGCGATGGTGACAGAAATCTTGGATGAGTTTTCCCAGTTCGGTTCCTCAGAAATCACAACACAGCTTCGCAATAAGTGTCTTGCAACGATGGCCTGCCACGGGTCGGTTCGAGCACACAGAATCCTTAGCATCGCCGAGATGGATGCGCTCTTACGCAGTATGGAAAGGACGGAACGCTCTGGAGAATGCAATCACGGGCGCCCGACTTGGCGTGTTGTAACTCTTAAAGAACTTGATGACTTTTTCATGCGAGGAAAATGATGGCTTCTCCTCGCGCGCTTCTTTTATTAGGACCTACGGCAAGCGGTAAAACAGCACTCTCCCTTCAACTTGCTGCGAAGTTTCCAGTCGAAATTATCTCGGTGGATTCTGCTTTGGTCTATCGTGGGATGGACATTGGTACGGCAAAACCTACCCTCGAGGAAAGAGGCATCTGTCCGCATCATCTTATTGATATTCGAGAAATCTCTGAGAGCTACAGTGCTGCTGACTTTTCCGAAGATGCCACGCAACTCATTAAAGATATTCTTTCTCGCAGACACATCCCCCTTATCGTGGGCGGGACAATGCTCTACGCTAAAGCACTGCGTGAGGGGATTGATGACCTTCCTCCCACAGATCCTGCCGTTAGAGAAGAAGTTTTAAGAGAACTCCGAGAGAGGGGACTTCCAGCCTTGCGTGAGGAGTTAAGGAAGGTAGACCCTGCATGTGTAGAAAGATTAACAGAGGGTGATACGCAACGCATTGCGCGCGCCATTGAGGTTTATCGCATGACGGGAAGGGCAATTTCAGAATTCCAAAAGGGAACTCGTACCCCAGACCCAACGCTTCGCGTTGTGGGTCTCATGCCATCTGACAGAAGTAGACTTCACGCGGATATCAGTAGGCGTTTCGATGCGATGCTTCAAGAAGGGTTCCTCGAAGAAATGCGAACTCTCATGGCAAGAGAGGATTTCGCAAAAGAACTTCCTTCCATGCGCTCCGTTGGGTATAGACAGGCAATTGACTATCTTGAATCTCGTACGGACAAAGCACAATTTATCGAGGCTGCTAAGGCCGCAACTCGGCAACTTGCAAAACGGCAGATGACATGGCTTCGTTCGATGCAAGAAATCACGCTTTTTGATCCGCACACGGAGGCTTCTGTTGACTTTGTTTCTAAAGTTACGCCAGTGCTAGAAGAAATCGCAGAAGGCTTTCTTTAATTAGGG
>CAZHBC010000161.1:0-2899 GCA_964530715.1 uncultured Sutterella sp.
GTGCCGCCGATTGATTTGGCGTAGGCGTGTGTGTAGACCGTGAAATTAAAGTCTTCCTCTTCCCCACTAATATCGCGACCTGCATAAAGGTTTACTTTCCCTGCGCCAGTGATTTTGGAAGTTTGCGCAGTTTGGATTTCATTGGTCTGTGTAATGCTATTCTCAGAGATTGCTCCTGCGCCGGCAATGACTGCGTACACATCACCAATGGCTTCAATCGTGCGTGTTGCTGCATTGGAAGCGGAAATCGTCACTTCCTTATCTGCATTAAGATTACGAAGATTTGTTCCCTCTTCTAAATTCACACGGGTGTTTTCAACAATCGTGTTGTCGTTATAAGCCGTAACGCCTCCGGAAAGCCCTGCGGTGCGAGCATGCGCGCGAAGCGAGCTCTTTTCCTTTGTTTGAGAAGAGATATCTAAATCATCTGTCGCAGTAATTGACGCATTCTTAGCAACATTAACAATCGTGTCCCGATTAACCGTGTTATTAATCGTACCGTTCGCGCCACTGATTCCACCATAAACCGCGGTATCGACTGCGTAGGTCTTACTGTCAGCAGCTCCAAAGTCTAGGGAAGTAAGAGAAGAAGCATAGAAATCGCCAAGTGCGGTCCAAGTACCGGCAATCGTGAGCGTATTTGACCCACTGAGGCTATTATCAAGCTTCGCAGAAGAACCCCCTAAAACACAACCTTTCGTGTTATCTGCGAGGAAGTCAAGGTCGTACTCAGTCAGGCTAGAGATTTCAACATTCCCCGTTACATTCCACGTACCAGAGACCGAGGTGGCCACCGAAGATGTATCTGTGTGCTTCACATAGGCGGCTTCTGCCGTGGCCTCAACCACAGATCCCCCTGCGCTATAAGCCTTAAGAGTCGCCTTATCTATGTTATCTACATCAAGGGAGAAACTATCGAGTTTTGCATCTGTGGCACTAACATTTGCAGTTACTTTTGCGTTGTGACGCAACTCCGCATCTGCGGCCCCTTCGCCGAGCACCCCGCCCGTACCTAGGTCGCTTATGATTTCATAAACGGCATAGCCGTAGCTACTAAGATCAAGTTTTGTATACTTTTCTTGATTTTCTGCGGTTGTTTTGTAGGTGTTACCCGTAACTGTAAGGTTCGTCTCCGTCGTATTCTCAATGAGAGCACAGTTCACAACATCGCCAAAAATTACGCTTGAACCATAAGATTTAACGATGGAAGTTAACCGAAGAGCATCATCGGTTTTCTTATTTCCATCGCTATCAAAGGTAAGTACTCCCGTTAAAGCATCGAGAGTGACAGCGTCTGAAGCGAACGTATTCGAAGTTGCCGTAAGTGTCGTTTTACCCGTTGCCGTTGTCGTCGATTGAAGGACGCCAACATTTAACACGGAGCAGTAACCCTGGTAGGACTTCGTATAAAGATTAGCCTCATTTAACGCTCTAGCATCAAAAAGTGAACCACTTGTTTTAATCCCTGTAATCGTGACACTCGTATTCCCCGAGTCCGTGACTAACGCATCAGACCACGTTAGATTAAATGCACCACCTGTGCCAGCTTTAACTTCAGACTTTCTTTCTGTAGCTCTGTTTGCTAAGACCGTTGTCTTACCCGAAATTTCACTTACTTTACTTGTACTTGAGTTTTTAATCTCGATACCAACTGAACTCTTATCGGCAGTTTCGGCAATGATACAGTCGCCACTTAATAGAGAAATCTCGATACCTAGGCTATAGGCCTCGGTCTTTGATTTATCTTCAGCGGTGATTGCAATTTCACCAGCCTCTCCTACAGAAATCTTGGCTGTGTCTATAAGGACACTTGATCCCCCCTTGATATCCACATCTGTGTATGCGGTGCCCGCCGCAGCGCCATCAACCTTCCCTTGATAGCTATGTAACGTGGACTGTCCAGCAATCTCTGTACCAATCGTTACCTTATTCGTCGCAGTAACATTAGAAGCAGAAATCGTGGTTTTGAGATTGCGGTTTTCTCTTAAAGTACCAACAGAGGCGGCGACCGCAACACCAGCGACGCTGTATTCGCCAGTCTTAAGAGTCGTCCTTGCCCAAGATTCTGTGTCTTCTTTCGCCTCAATTGTGACAGTACTTCCCCTAACGGTACTGCCGTTTACTCTAACCTGCGTGCCTTCAGTTGTCGTAGGCGCTGTTGCAGCGGACTTTGCTGCAACCTTAATCATCTCGCGCTTTTCAGTTTCTGTGAGATTCTTTCCTACACCTTTAATGACTGTGGCAAGGATTCCAGCTTTTTCCTCTGTTATGTCTGTGCTACTACCCGCATAAGAGTTGCTGTAATCCTGAACAGTCTTCTCAAGACCCGTGAGCTTATCCATAAGGTCCTTGAACTTAATTGTCGCTGTAGCAAAGGGATCTGCGGAGCCCCCAATGACAGTTGCTAGGACATTTGCGCCAAGCGTTCCAATGGAGCCACAGATAAAGGTGTTATTTGCAAAAATGTCACGATTTTGCTTTGCTTCAATCGTGACTGTGCCACCATCGATTGTCGAAGTTTCCACATTCGTTAAAGCAGTTCCTAGGAAACGATTTACGACAACGAGGGTTCCAACACTGCCGTAGAGCGCTCCTGTGACAGAAACATCCACGAGGTGGAAGACGTCCTCGCCTGCACTACTTAAAGTAATCGCAGGGGTTGCTTTCGTCGTATTACCATTGGCCGTAGTTTCAGTGCCTTCAATGATTGCGCCATCGGTTGTAACGTTAGAAGAACCTTCAACGGTATTTACAATAATCGTTGCAGCAAGTGCACCGTACATAGCGCCAGCGACCTGAACATCAACGCCAAAATTTTCTGTACGCCGTAGAGAGGTAACTGTGACAGAATCCGTGGCTTTAATCTTTGATGCGCCAAGATTAGTTGCAACAGTGTTGT
>CAZHBC010000162.1:0-2851 GCA_964530715.1 uncultured Sutterella sp.
GCTAAAGACTTAGGTAGCGCAGCTGTCCTTTTTTCTCTTACACTTTGCGCTCTTATTTGGATTTCTGTCCTGTTTACTATTTTCTTCTAGTTGAGATTGACTATGACAACTGCAACACATCCACTTGTTGGAATCGTGATGGGCTCGACTTCAGACTGGGAAATGATGAAGCCGGCCGTGGATATTCTCTCTTCTTTTGGCATTGCGCATGAAGTGAAAGTCATTAGTGCCCATCGCCTTCCCGATGAAACAGCCGAATATGCCTCCACCGCTAAAGCCCGTGGCCTAAAAGCCATTATTGCGGGCGCAGGCGGCGCTGCTCACCTTGCTGGCGTTATCGCCGCAAAGACAACGTTACCCGTCTTAGGCGTTCCAATCCCCTCTAAGTATCTAAAGGGTGTTGATAGTCTTCTCTCAATCGTACAGATGCCACGCGGCATCCCCGTTGCCACCTTCGCTATCGGTGAAGGAGGCGCTGCGAACGCTGCTCTTTTTGCTGTGACGATGATGGCTCTTACGGATGCGGAACTCTCCGAAAAACTTGATGCATTCCGCCAAAAACAGAGCGACAAAGTTCGCAATGCAAAGCTACCAATCGAGTAAGCATGGGTAAAGAAATCTATCCGCCAATTGATTTGGCGGCAATTGATAAGGCAGCAAAGATTCTTGCCGCAGGGGGCCTTGTTGCCATTCCAACCGAGACCGTCTATGGGCTCGCTGCCGATGCAGATAACAAAGAGGCGGTCCTTGCAACTTTCACAGCAAAGAATCGGCCAACGAACCACCCGCTTATCGTACATGTCGCGGGCGCAGAGGCGCTTGACGCTTGGGCGATTAATATCCCAGAAGAGGCGCGCCTCCTTGTAAAGACCTTTTGGCCAGGCCCCTTAACGCTTGTCTTAAAGAAAGCACCCCGCTGCGGCGACTTTGTCACAGGGGGACAGGATTCTGTTGCCTTGCGTTGCCCCTCGCACCCTTGGGCGCATGCCCTTTTAAGCCGCTTTGCGGGAGATAACTTCAAAGGCCTTACAGCACCGAGTTGCAACACCTTCGGGCAAATCTCTCCTACGAGCGCAAAGCACGTTTTAGACGACTTGGGCGTGAAACCCGCTGGGAAACTTGACTACATTCTCGATGGCGGAATCTGCGAAGTTGGTGTTGAGTCAACCATGATTAATCTCTCGGGGAGAAGGCCTGAGATTCTTCGACACGGTGCAATTACCCGCGAGATGCTTGAAGCGGTTTTAGGGAGACCCGTTCCCGATGCTGGTAGTGATGCACCCCGGGCCTCAGGACGCTTAAAGAGTCACTACGCCCCGAAGACAAAATTAGAAATCGTCCCCGCAAAAGATTTTGCTACCCGCGTAAGAGAATTAAGTGGAACGCCTCTTGCTCTCATGGCATCCGTTAAGACGCTTGAAGCCTTAGAGAGAAAGGACTTTCTTCTTACGCTCACGTCTCCCGCGACCTTGGAAGAGTACGCGCATGCGCTCTATGAAAACCTCCACGAGTTAGATCGCGCGGGCGCCAAGAGGATTCTCATAGAAGAGCCTCCGAAACTCCCCGCTTGGGCAGCGGTAAATGATCGCCTCGGAAGAGCGTCTGCGGAGAAAAACTAATCATGTCTAGCAACGCCCCCGTGGGAGTATTGGATTCTGGTCTAGGGGGGCTTTCTGTCTTGAAAGCCCTAAGAGAGAGGCTTCCCGTCGAAGATTTCCTCTATGCGGCAGATAGTGGCAACGCGCCGTGGGGAGATAAAGATGCGGAGTTCATCATCTCTCGGACGCGAAAGATGATTACCTTTCTAATCGAACACGGTGCAAAGGCAATCGTTCTAGCCTGTAACACCGCTACAGCCACGGCTGCTGATACGGTAAGAAGAGAATTTACGCTACCCATTATCGGAATTGAGCCCGCGGTAAAACCTGCTGCAAAATTGAGTCCCTCTGGGCGATTTGGTGTTATTGGCACGACGAGAACGATTACAAGTGAGCGCTACCATAGTCTCCTTGTGCGCTTCACTCAAGGCACACACGTGATGTCAGTAGCGGCCCCCGGCCTTATGGAATGCGTAGAACGTGGGGAATTCAATACGCCTGAGACGCGTGCTCTAATCGCGCACTACTTAAACCCAATGTTAGAAGCAGGAATCGATACCCTCGTTCTTGCCTGTACACACTACCCCTTCCTGACAAAAACCATTCAAGAGGTCGCAGGACGGCCACTAACGATTGTGGAACCGAGTGCAGCGGTTGCGGATGTCCTCTACACAAGACTTAAAGAAAGAAGTCTTCTTTCCGAAGCGACAACACGAGGGACTGAAGCTTTTTGGATTAAGGATCACGCCCAGTTTGAAGCAACCCTTAAGCTTCTCTGGCCAGTAGCCTCTAAGAGCGAAGAACTAACGGTTTAGTGTCAGCGGAAGCGACATAGGGTCCCACATTCTTACGAAACTCTTCTGTGAGAGCAATTGGCCTAAACCCCTTCGCTTCAGAAACGCGAACCATTGTCTCAACAAGACGAACGCACTCGGTTTCTCCCCGAGAAAGCGTGATTGCAAAGCGCACAGAGGCGCCCCCTAGTTTTTCAATCCAAAGGCGCGCCGTGCAGACCTCTCCTGCCCTGCAAGGGCTCAGGAAATTGCACTGCAGTCCTGCCACAGGATAAACAATCCCTTCTTTGAGAATCTCTGTGAAAGGTTTTTTAACGACTTCGCGGAAAAAATCTTCTATGACGCCGTTGAAGATTGTGAAGTAATGCGGATGAAAGACAATGCCCGCGCTGTCGCAGTGCGCGAAACGAAGATGGATTTCTTTACTAAAAACCTGATGCATTGACTTCAAACCTTTAA
>CAZHBC010000163.1:0-2842 GCA_964530715.1 uncultured Sutterella sp.
TCTGCGACCTTAAAGCGGTTCTGGTTCTGTTCATAGAATGTGCGGATTTCATCATCCTTTGGTGTCACATTCTTAAAGAGTTCTGGCGTGAGAACAACATACTCGACATCAACCTCATCGGGAAGTTCAAAGGCTTTCTGATGCTCATCCCAGTACTTCTTTGCCTCTGCATCTGTGACAGTAACCTTAGAGATGTAGTCTTCAAGACCCACGGTATGAACCTTGATTTCACGCTCCTCAGTGAGCATCGTGTTGATGCGCTTTGCGAGCGTTTCTGGAGCAATTGCACTGCGAGAGATGCCGCCGGCTAACAACTGACGCGAGACATCGCGACGAATGGTGTAGACAAAGTACTCATCGCTTTGCCCTGTGGCTCGAAGATAATTTTCGTAGCGTTCGCGAGAGAATTTGCCCTTATCCTGGAAAGCCTGGAAGGACTTAATCATTTCAATAGCGGTTGCTTCGCTAATTTCGACGTACTCCTTAGCGGCCTCTCCCTGAATACTGCGCTCTGTCATGATGTTACGCAAAATCATTGCGCGTGCATCTTGGCTCTCAAGGATATTGGCGCGGAACTGCTCGCCCATACGAACCCGAAGGCTATCGAGTTGTTTACGTTTTTCTTGGTCAAAATCCTGCGGAAGGATGGATTCATCATCGACCTTCGCTAAGGCACCGTCATCGCTAACCATGCGGTTGTACGAATAAATACCCGTTACGACAAAGCTCGGGATGATGAGCACCATTGCAATGAACATCAACCAGCGTTTATGTGTTCGAAATGCCTCAAGCAACATAAGGGGCTACCCTCGGATCAAATAAGTGAAAAAAAAGCGAAACGCCTCGGAAAACGCGCTTCGCCTCTTTTTTAGAAAAGTTGGCGGAGTGGACGGGACTCGAACCCGCGACCCTCGACGTGACAGGCCGATATTCTAACCAACTGAACTACCACTCCGACTTCAAGAATTCGCTTTTTTCCGGCGCCAAGTTCCGCTTTCCTCCTAGAAAAGAAGAACTGGCGGAGTGGACGGGACTCGAACCCGCGACCCTCGACGTGACAGGCCGATATTCTAACCAACTGAACTACCACTCCGCGCCGATTTCCGGCGAATCCGGAAACCGAATTCCGAAGAGCGCAATTCTACACAGGATTAGATGCCGTTTTCAAGGTGTTTTTAAGAAAAATTTAGAGTTGGCTTAGCCGCAGAAAAATAAGCCTTTCTTCCTAGTAGAGAAACCCTCTTCCCCCTTAAGGAAAGACAGTTTTTACTTACTTCCCTACAAAGTCTTCCGCTCAGTCGAAAACTTCCAAGACCTTAAGTTCAACACCGACGAAAACTGCAATGATGCGTTTGAGTTTCTTGATGTTGCGGATATTTCTGCCTTGGACATAGCGATCAAGTTGCGCTTTAGCTTCTGAAACCGTTTTCTCTAAGGTCGCTTTCTTTCGCCCCTCAGAAGCTTTGAGGTGTTTGATTTCTATGAGGTAAGAAAACTTTGCACCGCTTCCTTTTTGCGGGACTGCAAGAATATCTGCATAGCCTTTCGCTTCTGTACAACCCTGGATTTCCTGTTCACTAGAAATCGTGAACATATTCGTTAGGAGGAACCCCGTCACAAGAAGTGTTTGAAAATTGCTTTCTCTAAGATGCGCATGGCTATGCAATCCACTCGAATCGCGATAACGGTCGCAAATAAAGTGGATGAACGCCTCAGGCTTTCCTTGAGCCAGTTCCCTTTTAGCCGATTCAAATTCCGTACCAGAGAATTTAAGGTTTCTCGCATGCATTATGTGCTTTAGGTAGTACCTAAAGAACTGTATCTTGATGGCTTGGTTGGGAATACAGAGTTCTGCCCTCTTTCCCGGAACAAAAGTCAAGAATCCCATATAAAAGAGCGCTGAGAGCACAGATTCTTCATCAAAATCGTCCTCTCCATTGAGATTTAGGTCGCTTGGCGTTTCTTTAAAAGGAATTGCCTTCCCAGCCAAAGCTTTCCTAATCACACTTTCGACAACTTTGGAATCAGCAAGTCTTAGGGTATTTTCAATTGTCTCTAAATCCTGTCCGAGGTTAGAGTCAAGCATCTCACTCGGCTCTTTCTTCTCTCTCCTTAAACTCCTTAAATAGTACAGACACATTGTGGAGTTAAACACCGTTTCATCGCTAAGAGAACTGAAGCGATATCCGTTGTACCACTCTTTGAGCCGTGAAATAACTTTGTCAACGTCAAGCCCAGAGGCTTTGAGGTCAACGATTTGCGGGATTAGGTCTCGCAATTCTCTCTCTGTGAATCCAAACATCCCAGAGAAAACTGAAGACGATGTAATCTTATCTGCGACGTTAAAGCCTGAAGTCATCGAATCGAGCGAAAAAGCGGAAACGCCTGTAATGAACACATGGGCAACTGCACCTTTCGTTGCCTTTTTTAGCGTCGTAAAGAAGTCTTTGTAAAAGCCATCCCTTGATGTCATATTCTTAAATCGATGGACATCGCTTGCCAAAATGGCGTTAGCAAATTGGTCGTACTCATCGATGATGACATAAAGTTTCTGCCTGCAGGTATCGCCTAAGATACCCAAAAAAGCCTCCAATAGGCTCGAAGCATCTGGATATTTCCCCGTGAGAACTTCCATCTGTCTTGGATGCGGGTATCGCGAAAAGTAACCTTCTATCGATCTTTTAACACTTCCTTTAAAACTAAAGCCAAGGTCAGGTGAGGAAGAAAAACCAGAGAAGTCAAAATGGATGACTCGAAATGCGCTGGCTAGAGGTGTTTTATGCTCGGCAATATAAGTTCCAGCGAAATTCTTCTCAAATTCGTCTGCGTAGTACTCGTCGTA
>CAZHBC010000164.1:0-2797 GCA_964530715.1 uncultured Sutterella sp.
CGAGCGTATCACGCACTTCCCCCGCTCACAACAAGCCGAGGAGAACCCACGGGTGCCCTAAAGGGCTTTAGGGCGATGCTTCAGAATGTGTATCGCCTCATTGCTCCTGATTACGTTGCCTGTGTCTTCGATGCGCATGCAAAGACCTTTCGTCATACACTTTATCCAGAATACAAGGCTAATCGCCCTCCCATGCCAGAGGACCTGCGTTCTCAGATTGAACCGATTCACGAATTGGTTAGGCTCCTAGGGTGGCCGCTTTTGGAGGTTGAAGGTGTTGAGGCTGATGATGTCCTCGCAACATTGGCTAAGCGGGCAGCAGAAGAAGGAATTGAGGCCTACATTGCAACGGGCGACAAGGACCTCGCTCAGGTTGTAAACGCATCCGTTAAGCTTGTTAACACAATGACCCACGAGGTTATCGATGCCTCGGGGGTTAAGGCTAAGTATGGGGTGCCTCCAGAAAGGATAATCGACTATCTCACTCTCATGGGAGATAAGGTCGATAACGTCCCAGGCGTACAAAAGTGCGGACCAAAGACCGCGGTAAAGTGGATTGATCAGTTCGGAAGCCTCGAGGGCGTCATTGCAGCGGCAGATTCAGTTACAGGAAAAATCGGCGAATATCTTCGCTTGGCTCTTCCCACATTAGATCTCTCCCGAAAGCTTGTGACAATCAATTGTGATGTCACACTAGAGGTGAGTCCCAAGGAACTTCTTTTAAGTAAACCAGACGAAGAAAAACTTCGTGCGTTCTACGAACGTTGGGAGATGCGGTCTGCCATGTCTTCTGCAGGAAAGAAACCCGTAGAGAAAACGCCTCCACGCGCAAAGGAAGTGAAACCTGCCGCACGGGTCCCTGAGCAGGGTGACCTCTTCTCTGGCTTCACTCTTACACCTCCGCCTTCGGACGCTCCTTTAGAGAGCCCGGTACAGAAATCGACAGGACTTACCATCGTTGACACGAAGGAAAAATTGGAACGCTTAGCAGGGCGTCTAGAGGCTATCAAAGGGGCCACTGTTGCTGTGGATTTTGTTATCGACAACGTGCAACCGATGCTAGATAAGCCTTCCGTCGTGGCTCTTGCCATCACGCCTCTTGAGGTCTACTGCATCCCTGTGGATCTTGCGATGACTACGTGTGTTTCAGGGGATTTGTTGCGAGAGACGCTGGGTGCATGGTTTTCTTCAAATTCTCCGAAGGTATTGCATGATGCAAAGTACGCTAAACACGTTTTGGCGAACATGGGGATTACGCTAGGCACTGCAACGGATGACACGATGCTTATGAGTTACGTTTTAGAGGCACATCTGAAGCATGACCTCTCTGGCGTTGCCTTTAGACATCTTGCAAGCACCGCACCAGCTGAAGAGGAACTTTTCGGGAAAGGTGCGCAGAAAATTAGCGCAAAAAGGCTTCTTGCGGCTAAGGCCTATGCGTGGGTTGGAAGACGCGTTGCCGTTATAAAAACTCTTGGCTCGGTGCTTAAAGAAAAACTCGCGCGTGAGTCGTCTCTTTTGCGTGTGTATCAGGAGATAGAACTTCCCATTCGTGAAATCCTTTGGAAGATGGAAAGAGTCGGGGTTTCGATTGACACAACTACGTTAGCTAAACAGAGTTCCGAACTCACTCAGGCAATTGCAGATGCGGAAAAGAAAATTGAAGAACTCGCGGGAGAACCTTTTAATCCCGCAAGTCCCAAGCAACTTGCGCACATCTTATTTGAGAAACTAGGCCTTCCTGTACACAAAAAGACTGCCGCAGGAACTCCTTCTACGGCTGAGGAAGTTTTAACTGAACTTGCTCTTGACTATCCACTTCCGAAACTAATCCTTGATTATCGAAAGTTCTCCAAGTTAAAGGGAACTTACACGGATAAGTTACCCCTGATGGTTGATCTCCGTGACAATCGTGTTCACACAACCTTTGGTCAAGCAACGGCTGTGACAGGACGTCTTGCGAGTTCAGACCCTAATCTACAGAACATCCCCGTTCGTACCCCTGAAGGTCGTCGCGTGAGGGAGGCTTTTGTGGCGAGGCCTGGATTTAAGATTCTCTCTGCGGACTATTCACAGATTGAACTACGCATCATGGCGCACCTATCTGGTGACAAGGGATTGATTCGTGCCTTTAATGCGGGTGCAGATGTGCACAGGGCGACTGCATCTGAAGTTTTCTCTGTTGCCATAGATGCGGTTACTGCTGACCAACGTCGAATGGCAAAGGTTATTAATTTCGGGTTGATCTACGGGATGAGTGCTTTTGGCTTGGCGAAAAATCTTGGTATCGACCGGACATCGGCTAAACGATACATGGAGGAGTATTTCGCACGCTACCCAGGGGTTTCTGAATACATGGAAAGAACCCGCAATGAGGCAAAAGAAAAGGGATTCGTTAGCACAGTCTTTGGAAGAAGACTTTGGATTCCTGAACTTAAGAGCTCTAGCGCACAGGTTCGTGCCGCCGCGGAGCGTGCAGCGATTAATGCCCCAGTGCAAGGCACGGCCGCGGACGTTATCAAACTTGCGATGATTGCGGTGGATGGTTGGCTCGCTAGTGAGAAACTTGAGAGCCGTGTCATTCTCCAAGTGCACGATGAACTTGTCTTAGAAGTTCCCGATAGCGAACTCGAACGCGTAAGGACAGAGTTGCCACGGTTAATGAGTGGCGTTGCACACTTTGAAGTACCTCTTATCGCCCAAGTGGGAGTAGCAGAAAATTGGGAAGCGGCCCACTAAGAATTTCTTAGCGGCAAGCCCCCATAGATTCTGGGATAAGTGTGAGAATGACTTTCCC
>CAZHBC010000165.1:0-2744 GCA_964530715.1 uncultured Sutterella sp.
CAGTTTTCGCAAAAGCGCCGCCGCACCAAAGGTTTGTAGGCGGCAGAATGGACCACCCGTCAGTTTGATTAATAAGCCCCACGAGACAGTAACTGGAACTTGTTTGAATCTGAGTCCTAGGTTTAATGTTCACAGAACTCAAAAAACGGTAAGAAATCGCCTGATCGACACTACTTTGTGTGTAGGTTATAAAGGGGTGTTCAGCGGCAAGCCTTTCAATGTCAGAAAGCGTTTTAGGACTTGGTATATTTTCTGCAGTAATAACTAGATATTTCTCTTCATAAAGAGGAAGTCTTTTCCACTTGGCTTCATTTAATAGCCCCTCAGAGTACACGCAGATATCAAGTGCGCCATCTTTGAGTTTTTCCGTCAGTGCGTAGTTGAGGTTAGAGACGGTTTTTAATTGTGCAAGACGGTTTTGCAGAGCACCGATAATCCAGGGGGAAAGTGTGGAAGTGATAGTCTCCCCAAGTCCAACACGTAGAGCGGGTCTCTGATAAGGCATCGTCGTGAGCCGTTCTTGCAGGTTTCTAAGAGAGAGAACAATAGGCTCGCATTCGTTTAGAAGCCTTTCGCCGGCCTCTGTAAGACGCATCGGTCGTGTGTCACGCTGAAAGAGTTCTGCGTTAACGGCCTTTTCTAGTCTCTCAATCGCATGAGAAACCGCAGAGGTTGTGACATCAAGTTTACGGGCTGCGCGGTTTAAGTGTCCTTGCTCGCAGACGATGCAGAAAATTTCTAGTAAATCAGGATCGAGTAGATGCCTCATTCGTATTACTCCTTTACGAGGTTGAATTTTATTCAACTTATTTAGAGAATGGGTTGAACGGATTGCATCTTTTTTATTAGATTGAAAGAATCGCAGTGCACAAAAATTTGAGGAGTCTCAACAAATGACTACATTGCTTCAGAGTCTTGCGACATTCGTAAAGAATGCGCGGCTTGAAGACATGCCCGCTAAGGAAATCGAATGGGCCCGTCTTGCCCTCACGGACTTTATCGCCGTGAGTTATCCAGGCTCTGCAATGCCCGTGGCGCAAAACGTCAAGGCATTTTTAAAGGATCGTCCGACTGCTGGAAATTCTGTTCTTATTGGAACAAACATTCGGACAGATGCCGCAAGTGCAGCTCTCTTTAACGGAACGGCTTCGCATACGCTTGATTTTGATGATGTGAGCTGGGCAACGATTGGCCACCCAACGGTCTGCGCTGCACCTGCGGCTCTTGCAGCAGTGCAGGAAAAGGGACTTGATGGGAAAACACTTTTACTAAGCTACATCGTTGGCGTTGAGGTGATGCATCAGATTGCCCGTTGGACGATGCCGCTACTTAGTGAAAAGGGTTGGCACACGACACCTGTGTATGGCACGTTTGGCGCAGCGGCCGCTGCCGCTGTGGCTTATGGCGCGAGCGTTGAGGAAATCGCCAATGCACTTTCTATCGCAGCAAGTCGTAGTGGTGGTATTCGTGGAAACTTTGGCGCACAAACGAAGGCACTCCACGCAGGAACTGCTGCCTCTTTGGGGCTTGAAGCGACCAAACTTGCAATGCATGGCGTCACGGGAAATTTATCTTGCATCGAAAATCAAGATGGCTTTGCACAGTGCTTTGCGAAGAACCTCACAGAGGACGTCAAAGTAGATATCGGTTCCTATTGGGATTTGGCAGAAAATGGTCTTGTCTTTAAGCAGTATCCCTGCTGCTCGGGTTCCCACCCAACAAATGATGTTTGGGATGCTTATGTAACTGAGCACAACGTTCATTATGAGGACATTGAAAAGATTCACGCAGGGGTGAGTCTCTTAGGGCCGCGTGAACTAAGTTGCCACAGACCCGTTAACGCTGTGCAAGCGAAGTTCTCTCTTGAATACGCTCTTGCAAGCCGTGTGGTCTTTGGGCCGATCGTTCTGGAATCTTTTGCAGATGAAAAAGTTCTCGATAGCCGTGTGCAAGATTTAATGAGTCGCACGGTAATGGAAATTGACCCCGAACTTGCTCGTCTCGGATTTATTGGAACTGCGCCTGTGCGTCTTGATGTGACCTTTAAAGATGGTCGCACAGTGCATCTAGAAAATGATTTGGCAGAAGGAAATCCCGAAAAACCCTTTAGCCAGGAAAAGTTCTTCCGCAAATTCGCCTCTTGCTTAAAGACTGCGAAGCAAGAGGATTCCACTGAAAGGCTTTGGAAGGTTCTTCAAGAGATTGAATCTGCAACAGGTGAACAAATTGCAGTACTTGGAGCATTAAATTAAAAGTATGACAACGCAAAAAAGACCGCAAGGAGGTTTTTACTTACGTTGAAAGTTTCTTAATTTGTCCTGTGGGAACACAGACGATTAAGACAAAGTAATTGGGAAAGAGAAGTTCCCTAAATCGGAGTTTTCTTATTATGGAAAAAACACGTATTGAACGCGACTGCCTCGGTGAGATGGAAATCGATGACAGTCACTACTATGGCATTCAGACAACACGCATGATGAAGGTCTCAGGTGCGGCTGGTTTCCCAGTTGTTGCCTATCCTGATATGCATATTGCCCTTTGTCAGATTAAGAAGGCGGCCGCCCTTGCTAATGCCGATATCGGTGCGATGAAGCCCGAGATTGCAAAGGCAATTGCAGAGGCTGCCGATAAGGTTATCGCCGGTGGTTACGAGGGTGAATTCCCCTTGGATATGTGGCAGGGCGGTGGCTACACCTGCGTCAATATGAACGTCAATGAAGTTCTTGGCAATCTTGCCAATGAAA
>CAZHBC010000166.1:0-2722 GCA_964530715.1 uncultured Sutterella sp.
CCGTAAAGACGCGCAATCGCAACGCCATCGACAACATCGGGCGTTGAGTCTTGCGAGGAGACGGCGGCCGTCCCCTCTTCAGGCAAAAACTTTTCTTCCGTACTCACAAAGGTGACCTTAGATTACTTTTTCGCTTGTTTTGTTGCCTTTGGAGCACCACCTAAGGCCTTTAACCGCGAGGCGGCTGTCTTCGCACTCTCGGTACCTGCATAGCGCTTTACAACGCGATTAAGAAGCGTCCTAGCAGAATCCTTATGTCCCAAGCGCTCTTCCGCTGCAGCTTGGGAGATCAATGCCTCGGGTACACGAGAACTCTTCGGGTAGCGACTGATGAGTTTCTTTTGCGTTCTTACCGTTGCTTCGAGTTTATTTTGCACGTAGTAGGCGCAACCCAACCAGTAAAGGGTGTTTGCCATGTAGCCAGACTTCGGGAAATCCACCGCAAGGGATTCCAAAAGTTTTTGGCTATCCTCATAGGAACCTTCTGAAAAAAGTTCCAACGCAAGATCATAACGGCGCTTTTCCTCTGGAACAGCCGTAAAAGTCGTGCCGTCTTCGCCTTTTTCTACATGCGACTCAAGAGCAGCTAATCTCTTATCTAGACTCGTAAAGAGGTCTCGAGAGGAGCGCTGAGAGAGGCTAAGTTCATGCGTAAGTTTCTCGATTTTTCCCGTAAGAGCTGCGTTTTGCGAACGAAGTTGCTCGATTTGTCCTGCGAGTTCAAGCTGAGAATTCTGTGTCACGCTTAACTTTTGCCGTAGTTCCAAGATAGCGCGCCTAGCGTCATCATCAGAGAAAGCCGACGCATTGCCGCAAACTACTAAGAATGCAGCAAGAACCGATGTCACTAAAAAAGTCCGAGAAAACTTTTTCATCCGTCTCCCCTAGAAAAAATTAACGGATAGAAATGATGTCAGCACGGCGATTTTGCGCCCATGCTTCTTCGTTTTCTCCGTGCGCAACTGGCCTTTCACGACCAAAGCTCACTGCTTCAAGCCGCTTCGAAGAGATGCCTCGAATCTGCATTAAGCCTTTGACGGCTTCACTGCGTTTTTGCCCTAAGGCAAGGTTGTATTCACGGCTACCGCGGCTGTCGGTATTACCTTCAATACGAGCCTGCAGTGCGGGATTGGCGAGCATCGCGCGGACGTGCCTATCGATTGTGCTGTAGTAGCGCTGATTAACGGTATAGCTATCAAAAGCAAAATAAACGCTCTTATCGGCAGCAAGAGCCTCAGGCGTTATTGCATTGCCATAGGCACCACGGCTACCAGAGGCCGTCTGTGTTGTCCCTTCCTTCGCCGATTCATCAAGGCTTACGCTCGAACAACCCACAAGGAGCATTGCTGCGGCAAGAGAAGCCGCCATAAGGGTTAACTTTTTCACTTCTTTATTCTCCAAACTTCACACAAAAGAGACTCTTTCCCGCATCTTATCGGGTAGAGGCAACTTTTGTTGTTTAAAACTGTTCCAAACTTTTTCTACTTTCCACTCGAAGTCTTACTCGGTGATAAGAGGACTCCACGTGGGCTCTCGGATATCTCCCGAGGGGCCCGTGAGTCGCGTACTAATCGTGCCATCGACACTTACCGTGGCAAGGACGCCTCGCTTCGCTTCTTCGCTAGCGTAGACAATCATGCGACCGTTTGGCGAAAAGCAGGGGCTCTCATCTGTGTCACTTTTAGAGAGAATCCTCTCTTCTCCTGTCGTAAGATCCAAATAGGCCACACGGTAATGCCCTTCAATCCGTGTGATGTAAGAGAGGTGTCCTCCTTCGGGGTCGATTGCGGGACTTACCGCGTAGTCGCTCGAGAAAGTGACGCGACGCGCTTCCCCTCCATCGATACTCTGGCAATAGATTTGAGGCGCTCCCCCTCTGTCGCTTGTAAAGTAAACGCTCTTACCATCGGCAGAAAAAACAGGCTCCGTATCGATTGCAAGAGACCGCGTTAGCCGTCTTACATTCGACCCATCCGCACCGATGAGATAAATCTGCGTAAACCCATCGCGCGAGAGCGCAAGGGCAAGCATCGAGCCATCGGGGCTAAAGGCAGGCGCGGAGTTGTTACCGCGGAAATTGGCAATAAGGCGCCGCTCTCCAGAGGCAACCGTATGGATATAGACAACGGGTTTGTTTTCCTCAAAGGAGACATAGGCAAGTTGTCTTCCGTCTGGCGACCACGCAGGAGAAATTATGGGCTCAGTGCTCTTTAACGCTGCCTTCGCATTCGCGCCATCGCTATCTGCGACGACGAGTTCATAGTCCCGCTCTGCGTGTTGCACAACGTAGGCAAGGCGCGAAGCAAACATTGCACCGCACCCCGTTAACTTACCGTAAATCCTATCGGCAATCCGGTGAGCACAGAGACGAAGCCCCGTGCTGGGGACAACAAAGGAAGCCTCGTCCAAGGTCTCGGAAACCTGCGCACTATCAAAAAGCCGATAACGCACATCAAAGCGGCCATCCGCGGTTTGGCTTATGGAGCCCGTGGCAAGGATATTCGCACCAAGCTCTTGCCAAAGAGAGAAATTCGGGCGAAGAACCTCCTCAGAGGTTGCCTCCTGAGAAGACCCAACCAAGCGGAATGCCCCTGTGCGCTCCAAGTCAGAGCCCGCAACAGAGAAGAGGTCAATGCCAGTCGCTGCAGTGCCGTTCATGGGCTGTAGGGCAATTGGTAGACAATTGGCCCCTACGCCCATAATCCGAATCTGCAACTGAGAA
>CAZHBC010000167.1:0-2701 GCA_964530715.1 uncultured Sutterella sp.
ATTGTATGACAAAAGGAAGAAAATTGCACTTTTCTCTATCTAACTAATAATATTAATAGACATTCTCTATCGACGATAGACTTCTTTTAACTAAAAAAGTTTGCGATGTTTCGCGGCGTAACCTTTCTAAGGCTAACGCCAGGATAGCTTTCACGAAAGGCTTCAGGAAGGGCCGCTCGCGCTTTATCGTTTAACTTACACTCAAAAGCCTCTAACTTTGCATCTCTCTTTTCGATGAAGTCGATCTCTTGAGGAGACCTCCCTGTTGTACGCCAGAAATACACCTCTGTGAAATCCTGGCGATAATCATGCAATTTAATACGCTCCATAAAGAAGAAATTTTCCCAAAGAGCACCGCTATCCTGTCGTACCGAGATTGGAGAGAAATCCCGAAGAATGGCGTTTCTTATGCCATTGTCGCAAAAGTAAATCTTCTTCCCTTTCTTTAGTTCATTTGCAAGATTCCGAGAAAAGGAATGGCAAACCTTGATAATGAAACAGTCTTCCAAAAGCGTGATGTAGTCTGCAACAGTCGTTTTATTTAACCCAGTCTTTTTCGCAAGACTCTCAAAGCTCACTTCAGATCCAACCGAGGACGCTAGCAAATACACCAAGTGCTCAAATCGAGCGTTGAGCCGAATACCTGAGAGTGAAAACAAATCCTTAAAAAGTATTCCGTCAACGTAATCCTGTAGTGTCACTCTGGCATTCTCTGGATTTAAAAGAACATCTGGATACATCCCATAAAGAAGTCTCTCGGAAAGGGATTGCGTTAAAGCTACCCAACTAAGGTTTGTGGCCAATTCACGCAGAGACATAGGCCAAAGACGCCGCATAAGAAGACGCCCAACAGCAGATTCCTTAACACCCTTTGCTAAGTCGAGCGAAGAAGAGCCGCTTACGAGAATTTTCGTTGGCTTCTTTGAAACTTCGTTGCAATCGACTAACCGTTTAAGTGTGAGCCCTATATCAGGAAAACGCTGTGCCTCATCGATAACAATCGCTTCGACTTGCGATAAAAGCATTCGGGCATCGCTTGCGGAATTAAGCTTTAGCGCCTCGATATCTTCGGGAAAATCCCCGTTAAACCAAAGGACATTTGCTCCCGCAGTTAATGTGCGTAAAAGCGTTGTCTTTCCGCTTCTTCTAGGACCAAAAACCACAATTGCCTTGGGCGATTTTTGATTGATGAGGGCGCACTCAATTTCTCTTGTGATATATGTCATGCAAAATTTCTCCATCATAATGGCGAATTTTGTACAATTCTCGGCGATTATAATGGCGATTTTTTACAACGTCAAAATCCTTCTTGACACTTGGGAAAGTTTGACTGTTTTCTTGTGGTTTGCCTAATTCAGTTGACAGATATTTCCTTTCTCGCCTAATTTACTTAACAGATTAAATTTCCCAAATAGCGTGTGCTGTCACGCCCTCAGTGAGCCCGAAAGACTCCACTGCGGTGCAAATAACGGCACCATGACCAACCTCTTCAGGAAAATCCGCAAGCTCTGAGAAATTCTTCACAGCATCTTTCTTTGGGTTATTCGTGAGCTTAATTTCCACTGGATGGAGTTTCCCATCAGATCGAATGAGAAGATCAATTTCTTTCTGCGTCTTCGAGTCTCGGTAAAAGAAAAATTCAGGCTGCAATCCATTGTGTACCCAACTCTTTAAGATTTCCGTTACAACAAAAGTCTCAAAGAATGCACCAGATCTCGTGTATTCAGCCATAGCCTGCGGCGATGAAAATCCAATCAAGTAGGCAGCAAGCCCCGTATCCGTAAAGTAGACCTTCGGAGACTTCACGAGTTGCTTACTGATATTTGTATGGTATGGCTTTAGTAGGTAAATAAGCCCTGAATTTTCCGCTATAGAGAGCCAATTCTTAACGGTTCTATCGTTAATACCGACCGTTTTCGCTAGGTCGCCGATTTTAAGTTCCTGCCCAGTCCGAAGAGCGAGTTCCCGCAAGAATTTCCGATACTCCGCAAGTTTCTCAACTTGAGCTTCTCTTTGAATGTCTCGTTCTAAATATGTTTTTACGAGACCCTCGTAGAAAAATCTTCTTTGCCGCGGCGTCATCGAAATGACCCGAGGCCATGCGCCCTGCCAAATAACCTCCCAGAGCGCATCTTTCGAAAAAGGTTTCAGTATCTTTGAAGGCGTTACACTTGGGATGTACGGTTTCTGTTTCAGTCCCTCACCTACTCTCTCGTAGATACTCAAAGGCATCAAATTAAGCGGTAAAAGTCTTCCTGCGAGGGAGTCCGCAACGCCCTTCATGAGGGAAAATTTCTGTGAACCTGAAGCCCAAACTTGACCGTATGCGTCAGAGGCATCGACCTTTGCTTTAATCTGAAGAAAAAGATTCGGTGCCCTCTGAATTTCATCAATAAAGAGCGGAAACTTGTGATGAAGAAAAAATTGCCCTGCCGACTCTCGTGCTTCCGTTAAAAGAGTTTCTTCATCGAGAGTTAGCATTTCCCGATGCGTCTCTTTCGAAAGAAACGTCAAACACGTGCTTTTTCCGCACTGCCTAGAGCCTGTGAGAAGAACGACCTTGAAAATGTCAGACACTTCTTTGATAACTGGTTCAATTGTTCTGTGAAGGTAATCCATTTTATCTTTGATTTTATTTGAATTACTACGATAGTACTACAGATAAAATCGGTAGTCAACTACAGATATTATCCGTAGTCTA
>CAZHBC010000168.1:0-2684 GCA_964530715.1 uncultured Sutterella sp.
ATCTTCATCCAATATTCGAGCGGTGCAATAAAGACCGTGTAGATAAAATCAAGCACGTCTCACCTCTCTTTCCTCTCGGATAAGAGCATCGGCGATGGGTTCAGCAGCGACGCCAAAATTCACAACATTTGCGTCTCGCACTGCTTCGATGCCTGAGGCGAGTTCCTCTTTCCTTTGCATAACGCGCTTTACGGTCTCAATAAGAGTCTTTTCATCAGCTTCTAGGACACGTTCTCCTAACTTTGGGAGGATTTCCTGCTCCCAGGCTGCGTGTGGGATTTCCCAAGCTTCAAAACCATCCTTTACGGGACCAGCGCCTACAGCGACAACAGGACGGAGGAATACGAAGGCATAGTCAAAGATAACGCCTGAGATGTCGCTAACCATCACGGCAGCTCGCGATAGAGAAGTGAAGTTATCTGGATTACGGTCTAATTCGATTGCATCATTTCCTGAGATATCTGCAATAACCTTTTCCATTAGGGGCTTATCTGAGACAAAACTCTGTGGGTGGGGTCTCAAAATAACGTGAAATCCTGCTTTTGCTAATAAAAGAGGCACTGCAGACCCAGTTTTTGTAAGAAGTCCGTTTTTGCCCCACGTGGGAGCAACAAGGACTGTCTTCTCCTCTAGAGCGTCTCCCTCTTTCTTTCTTCTCTCAACAAGGCCATCTAAATAGGCACAACCCAAAAGAGGAAGGTCTTTTTTCTTTGTTTTTCGGATTTCTTCAAGGGCACGTAAGCTTTTTGCCTGTCCTGGGGCGGCACAGAAGACTGCGTCGTAATAATCAAAGCTAAAAAACTTATAGGTGTGAATGTCCCCTACAGCGTGAACGATGTGGATGTATTTCTTTACGCCTGCACTTCTTTTAATCTGAAGGACATCAATCCCTGGGGTCGTTAAAACGAAAAGGTCTGCTTCTAAGAACCCTAGGGCTGTATAAGCGGTATTGCCCTTACCGATAAAACGAGCCTTCACGTGTCCTTCTGTTAAACCACTTGTGAAAACAGGATCTTTCTCGTCACTTGTGAGGAATGTGACATCAACCCCTTTCCGATTTAATGCTTCTAATACGGGGCGAAAGGTTGACCAATAGGACTTCCCTTCTGAATAAAAGACAATCCCGTTTCCTTTTAAATCATCTTTCTTTCCAGATAATCTAAAGAAGAATGCCCGAAGTAGGCTTGGTAACCTACGGATGAGAAAGTAGGCGCTTGATACCAAACCCACGACGACAGAAAGCAACATGCTCCCTGTGCCTGGATCAAGGTAGGCCCAAGCATCTAACGGCGTAAGAAGGACTAAGAAAACGCCGACAGTCGCAACTACTCGCTCAGAGCGATTCATTCGAGGCGAAATTCCTTCTTGACGATTTCAATGAGATAGGTAGCAAGCTTATCCGATACCCGTTTACTTCCCTTCTCAAGATTCATTTCCGTAAGGCAGTCCAAAACCCGTTCTCGCAACATCGAACTACTCACACCTTCTGTCCTCGGGAAAATCTTCAACTTCTCAGGCGGGATATGGTTCGAATTGTCCGCACCATGCACAAGGTAATCGCAGTTGTGTTCTTCTAAGAACTCATTGGTGATAAGCCAAGGGCAAGAAACGACTTCCTTTACGTCTCGCATGGCAAGAAGGATTTCCTTTCTCTCTTCAAAATTAAGTTCTGGCGTGTAGCCCTTTGTCTTTTTCACCTCTTCATCACTTGTGAGGGCGACAACAACGTCCCCGATTTGAGCTGCCTTATGCAAGAGTCTCACGTGGCCGTGATGAATGAGAGTTGCCGACATGTCAACCATGACACGCGGACGTTTCGTTTCGGAAGTCATAAAAGCCCCTTGATTCGAGAAAGTTTTTCGAGCCATATTCTATAAGCAAAAGCACCTGCAAGCGCTTTGCCTTTAAGGCTCTTCGAATCTTTTCCTAGAGATGGTTATAGTTAGATAAAAATTCTCGTGTGCGCTCTTCTTTCGGATGCGAGAAGACTTCCTCAGGCGTTCCCTTCTCTACGATGTAACCGCCTTCCATAAAGACGACCTGGTTGGAAACATCCCGCGCAAAACTCATTTCATGCGTCACGATAATCATCGTTGTCTTTTTGCGCGCCAGCTCTAAGATGACACGCAAAACTTCGCCCGTAAGTTCTGGATCAAGCGCGGAAGTAGGCTCATCAAAGCAAAGAATGCTCGGCTCCATCGCAAGTGCTCTCGCAATAGCGACACGCTGCTGTTGTCCGCCAGAGAGTTCATGCGGATAAAAGTTCGCTCTCGCCTCTAAACCAATCATCCGCAGGAGTTCACGCCCATGCTCGATAATGTCAGCTTCTTTTTCGTGCGTTTTCGCCGCGTTCAGTAGCCTAGCGAGCGTGACATTTTCAAGTGCTGTGTACTGCGGGAAGAGATTGAAATTCTGGAAAACCAATCCGAAATGACGGCGACGTCTATAGAGCTCTTCTTCGCTAAGAGGTTCCGTATTCGCGCCATCAAAGACCTTTTCACCATTGACAGTAACCGTTCCAGCCGTGGCTGTTTCTAAACTAACAAGGCATCGTAGGAGCGTTGTCTTCCCGCTTCCCGATGGGCCAATGAGAGAAAGCGTCTGACCAACATCAAGCGTAAGAGAAATGTCTCGCAACACGGGTGTTGCGCCAAAATTCTTGCTTAAGTGAGAAACCTCAAGTA
>CAZHBC010000169.1:0-2681 GCA_964530715.1 uncultured Sutterella sp.
GGGAACTCTTCGATCTTTCGCGGCTCTTCTTTTGCCGTCTTTCCCGATGGCTCATAAGGCGCATCAAAAATCGGGTCATAAGAAGCCTTAGGTATTGGCATTGCTACGGGAGCGATGCGTCCTTCGTGATCATCATCCCTATCGCGGCGCGAGTACTTTGGAGCCCTGCGGTTTCTCTCTGTCACTTCAAATTGGACGGGCGTGAACTTTTGCTTTGTAAGGCGTTCAATCGCTTCGACGTTGCGTTCATCTTCTGCTGTTGCAAGCATCAACGCGAGGCCCTTAGCCCCAGCGCGGCCCGTACGACCAATGCGGTGCACGTAGTCCTCTGCAACGAAGGGAACGTCATAGTTAATGACACAGGGAAGTTGCGCAATATCAAGTCCCCGAGCTGCAACATCTGTTGCAACGAGCACTTTGCAAAGTCCGTTTTTAAAACGCTCTAGAGATAGCATCCGCTCTTCTTGCGTTCTGTCGCCGTGAATCGCCTCGGCAGCAAACCCCAAGTGTTCAAGCTTACGGGCAAGTCTTCTACAGACAAGCTTGGAATTGACAAAAACAAGGGCGCTTTCCGCAGGTTCCCTATCTTCATACCCACGACGTAAGATTTCTACCAAGGCATCTGTCTTTGCGAATTCCTTTACACGGAGAAGAATCTGCTCAACGGTTTCTGCAACGGAATTTTCTCTTGCGACCTCTACGTAAACAGGGTTTGTAAGGAAGTTCTTCGCAAGTTTCTTAATCTCTGGAGAAAACGTCGCTGAGAACATGAGACTCTGGCGCTTGCTTGGGAGGAGTTTCAAAATCCGTGAGATATCCGGCAAGAAACCCATATCGAGCATACGGTCTGCTTCATCAAGAATCACAATCTCCGCTTGCGAGAGGTTCACAGTGTGACTTTCGATGTGGTCTAGGAGGCGCCCAGGGGTTGCTGTAAGAATCTCCACGCCTCGCATCAACTCAGCTTGCTGTGGCTTAATGTCAACGCCGCCGTAAACCACTCCCACACGAAGCGGTGTGTTCTTGGCATACGCCTTTAAGTTCGTGTTCACTTGATCAGCAAGTTCTCGCGTCGGCGCAAGAATCAGGACACGCACGGGGTGCCGCGCGGGAGAAACTGAAGTATTAGCCTTAGGAAGGACTCGGTGAATGGCAGGAAGCCCGTAACCAGCAGTTTTTCCTGTTCCAGTCTGCGCCGCACCCATTACATCACGCCCCTCCAACACAGCCGGGATTGCCTTAACCTGAATCGGTGTTGGTTTTATGTAACCCATCTCGGCAATCGCCGAAGCGATGCGTTCATCTAAGTGAAATGACTCGAAGGTAACTGACTGTGAAGTCGCTGTAACTTTTTCTTCCATGCGGCGTTTTACTGCGATAGATGGTAGGCCCAGCTGGACTCGAACCAGCGACCCAGGGATTATGAGTCCCCTGCTCTAACCAACTGAGCTATAGGCCCGAAACACAAATCTTTCTCATTGGTTTGAAAGGTGGGCTATTTTAGCGAATCACCCCGCTCTGCGCTATTCTGCGAGGTAGAGAAAATAGCCTAACCGCTTTTAGGAGAGATTCCATGGCAAAGAAACTTGAAAAAACCGCTAAAGAGACAAAAAAGACAGTTGCAACACCCATCACACGCTACGAAGTAGATGATGAGGGCATTATCTCGGTTAAGAACTTCAAGGCACGCACCTTTGCCGAAGCGCTGGATTCCGCCCTTGTCAAAGGGTGGGAGACGAAACCCGCGAAGTTTGCGAGTGCCGTTGCGGCCTCCCCTGACTTACTCACAGTTGTTATCGGCATCATGAATAGTTTTGAAGAGTTCCTTGCAAAAGAGAGAGCAAAGATTGAGGAATCCGCTTCAAAGCGCCTTGTGAAGTTAGAACGAGAGTGTGAAAAGAAAAAAGTGGAATTTGGCGCCTCAGTTATCGAAGAAGATAACGAAATGCGTCTACTTTTTAAGACACTCACGTTCTTCGATACGATGCTTTACGACTTAGAAACGAAAGCCCCTGTCGAATGGGTGAAAGGCCTTGGCAAAACAGAATTTAACGCTGTAATCGAAGGCGTTATCCCCTTCCTTAAGGAGCGTGTGAATGAAGCTTGGTGCGTTTTCTCTCCTGCCTTAGATACTGCCCACGGAAAAGCCGTGGAAGACATGAGAAATATCGATGCCCGTACACAGGATGCATTGGAACTTAAATTCTGCCTCGCGGATAACGCAAGTCTTCCTCTTGCCGTTGCAACAGATCTCACTGCAAAGGAAGCTACAAAGATTGCCAAGGCACGGAAACTTCCCTTTACCTTCTCGGAAGTAAAAGGCCTCGCCGCCAAGGAAGTGAAGGCCCCAAAGAAAGCGAAAGCAGTAAAGGCTACGAAAGAACCTAAAAAAGCAGTGAAGGCAAAGAAAGTCGTCGCGAAGAAGACGGCAACAAAGAAATCCGCAACGAAAAAGGCTCCTGCAAAGAAAGGCAAGTAAATATTGAAAGCCACTGTAGCAAGCGCGAGGAAGAAGTCACGCTTGCTACATTTTTAGGCAATTTTGCTTTGCAATTTCAAAATTTTGATTGTAGAATGCGCTCCTCTCGCAAAGAGAGAAAGCGTGCGCCAGTAGCTCAGTTGGATAGAGTACCTGGCTACGAACCAGGGGGTCGCGGGTTCGAATCCTACCTGGCGCACCA
>CAZHBC010000170.1:0-2644 GCA_964530715.1 uncultured Sutterella sp.
TCGTTGCATGACAGAGTCCTCTAGTGGTTAGTGAGAGCTTTCTCGACGATTTCTCGAACAGCAGAAGAAAGCGTCGGGCAAGCAGCGACGCGCGATAGCGCATCGTGCATCCGTTTGGCTCGCGTCGGTTCAAAGCGGCGCCAGTGATCTAAGGCGCGCGCCATACGAGAGGCGACGTGAGTGTTAATCCTATCTAAGCGCAATACCGTGTCAGCCCAGAATTCATAGCCTAGGCCATCGGCGCGGTGGAATTCCACAAGGTTGCGAGTGAAGAATGCTCCGAGCAAGGCATAGACATTGTTCGGGTTCTTAATAGAGAATACTTCGTAACCCATGAGTGCCTTCACGCGGTCAAGAACAGGCATCTCGCCCTCAAAGGAGGGGGCTACGGCCTGCACGGTGAACCATTTGTTGAGAAGTAGAGGTTCACGATACCAGTCACGCGCTGCGGCATTTAAGACGTCAGCCTTCGCGGGACTGCGAGACATCACAAGGGTTGTGAGTGCGGCAAGTTTGTCTGTGAGATTATCCGCGCCCTCAAACTGCGAGCGGGTAACGAGGAGCGCTTTCGCACTTCCGCTTGCAAGCCAGTAGTCGATTGCAAGGTTCTTTAAGGCGCGTTTCCCAGCCTCGGAGGCATCGGGATTAAAGGGTTTCTGAGTAGCGCAGGCTTGAATGACATTAGCCAAATCGGCACTGTACCGAGCACCGAGGGCTTCGCGGGCGGCAAGAGTGGCCTTGTGCACAGCGTCGGGATCAATCATGACGCACTCGAGAGCGATGTTCTCTTCATCTGGCATTGCAAGCGTCGTCGCTCGGAAAGCAGGAGAAAGAGAGGTATCCGTAAGAATTGCCCCAAAGGTTCTTAACCAAACCTCAGGAAGAACAGGGTCTTCTCTGCGCGTGATTTCTCCAATCATCTCCAGTAGAGAATCCGTCACGAGGCGACGCATTGCTTCTGAGCGATTAAAGAGGTCTGAGTCGTGTAGCGCCAAGAAGGCAAGTTCTTCACGCGTGTAGGGGTAATCAAAAATAACAGGAGCAGAGAATCCTCGCCCAATCGAGGGAATGGGATTTTCTGGAATGTCAGCAAAAGTCCACTCGGCGGTTCCTTCCGTAAGGAGCAACACACGGCTATCTCCGCTTGCGTGTTCCTCATTTGTTAGACGCAGAGGGAGGTCCTTCCCATCACTTCCAATGAGACCAACTGCAATTGGAATAACAAGGGGCTTCTTTTCAGGCTGCCCCGGTGTTGCGGGCGTTTTCTGCGTTGCCGTAAGGGTATAAGTCCGAGCAATGGAGTCATAACTTGCACTCACATGAACCCGAGGAGTACCCGCTTGACTGTACCAGCGAGAGAATCCTGTTAAGTCAACGCCGCAGGCCTCCGAGTACGCATCTAGGAAGTCGTCACAGGTCACGGCCTGTCCATCAAAACGAGATAGGTAGTTCCTGAGCCCCTTCTCAAAACCTTCTTTTCCAAGGATTGTTTGAAGCATGCGGACAACTTCTGCACCTTTGTCGTAGACAGTCATCGTGTAGAAATTGTCGATTTCCTTATAACTATCTGGGCGGATGGGATGCGCCATAGGACCTGCATCTTCAGGGAACTGCGCCCGACGAAGATCTTGCACGTCCCGAATGCGACGCACAGCACGTGTGGCAGCGTCAGGAGCCATGTCCATGGAGAATTCCTGATCGCGGAAAACCGTGAGCCCTTCTTTTAAGGTAATTTGGAACCAATCACGCACTGTGACGCGGTCGCCAGTCCAATTGTGAAAGTACTCGTGGCCGACAACAGATTCAATGCGGTAGTAATCCGTGTCGGTAGCAAGCTCAGGAGAAGCCATCACGTAGCGGGAATTAAAGATATTGAGGCTCTTATTTTCCATCGCCCCGAAATTGAAATCATCGGTTGCGACAATGCCAAAGCGGTCCAAATCCAGTTCAAGACCGAAACGCTCTTCATCCCAACGAATGGCTTTTTTGAGGCTCTCTAAGGCGTGAGCACTCTTCTTAAAGTTATGTGGCTCAGTCCAAATGCTCAAGCGGCAGGTTCTTCCATCCTTTAAGGGGAAGTCTTCACTTCTATCGACAAACTGTCCAGCGACGAGAGCAAAGAGGTAACTCGGTTTTTTATAGGGGTCAACGAATTTGACCCAATGCCGTCCTGCAGCCTCTTCCCCAGAATCTACGAGATTGCCATTACTGAGAAGCACAGGGCAGGCAGCCTTATCTGCGTGAATCGTTACGGTAAAGCGACTCATTACATCGGGTCTATCTGGCCAATAGGTAATACGGCGAAATCCCTGGGATTCGCACTGACTCATGAAGGCGCCGTGGCTCATGTAAATGCCAGAGAGCGCAGTGTTACGCGCAGGGCTAAAGCGGTTGATGACAGTAAGTCGCGCCTGTGATGTGATGCCACGCACCGTAAGAGACGTGCTTGTGAGTGTGTAGTGTGTGTCATCGACCTCAACGCCGTTAATAAAAAGACGCTCGAAGGCAAGTTCCGAAGCGTCTAGCTGCAAATCTGAGTGAGCGAGCCCTGCTTTGGGTGTCACAATCATCGAGGTTGTGACAAGAGTCGCTTCTGCGTCTAAGACAAAGTCCAAATCGACGGAATCAATGTTAAAAGGAAAGG
>CAZHBC010000171.1:0-2612 GCA_964530715.1 uncultured Sutterella sp.
GCAGACCAAGCGCCATAAATCTTAATGATCTGTTCAACGAGAGCTGTCATCGTAACGACAAACATAATTGCCATCGGACCATAGAGCATCCAACCTTTGCGCCCTGTGGACTTTAAGAAAACGGCAAGACCCGTAAGAACAAGAGCCGAGAGCAACTGATTGGCTGAGCCAAAGAGCGGCCACACACTCATGTAACCAGCAATGCAAAGTGCATAGCCACTCATGAGAGTCAGAACCGTTGAAACAACCGTGTTTGTAAAGATCTTCTGAATGAAGGTCTTTTCCTCACCAGCAGAAGGCGTAAAGAGCTCCTGCAAAGACATTCTTCCGATACGCGCCACAGCGTCAACAGAGGTTAAAGCTAATGCGGAAACGCACATCGTTAAGATGCAAGCAGCGATGTTCTGCGGAACACCGAAGATTGTTGTTAAGAAGTTAGCCACTGAGTGCGAGAATGTCTGAAACGGTGTTCCTGCTGGAAGTGTGCCATTTGTGGCTGCCGCGCAGACAACAATAAGAGAAACGACACCCAAGATAACCTCAACGCACATGGAGCCGTACCCAACGAGACGGATATCCCCTTCGCTAGCAATCATCTTCGAAGAGGTTCCAGAACTCACAAGAGAGTGGAATCCCGAAACTGCACCGCAAGCCACCGTGACAAAAAGAATTGGGAAGAGATCTAAATTCTTCACAGTAAAGCCAACATAGGCAGGCATATTAAGTGTCGGGTTCTTGATGCAAACACCGATAACACCGCAGGCAATCATGCCAATTAAAAGGAACATCGAAAGATAATCACGCGGCGTCTTTAAGAGCCACATTGGCATCACAGAGGCTGCAAATAGATAGGCAAAGACGACATAACGCCAAGTTAGAGCATCCGCATACACGGGGAAATTAATCCCAACGGTAAGCATAGCAACCATGAGGATGACGCCAACTACGAACTGTGTGCCAGAAGAAGGCTTACAGTACTTGATGTAAAGACCAAAGAGTACTGCGACAAACATGTAAAGAAGCGAAATGGAAGCTGCAGCAGCATTTGGCATCAGGGCTTCTCCCGTCTTAGAGAAACCATTGAAGGTGCCAGCTACCATGTCGCAGAAAGCCGCAATAACAAGCAGGGTGAAGAACCAGCAGAACAAGAGGAACAAACGACGACCCGTACGACCGACATAATCCTCAATAATCATGCCGATGGATTTACCACCGTTCTTAACGGAGGCGTAAAGCGCCGTGAAATCTTGCACGGCTCCGAAGAAGACGCCGCCAATCATCATCCACAGCAAAGCAGGCAACCATCCGAACATCGCAGCAATAATCGGGCCGGTAACGGGACCAGCGCCGGTAATGGATGTGAATTGGTGTGCAAATACTGTCCAACGTGATGCAGGAGAAAAGTCCTTGCCGTCATTCTTTTCGACAGCAGGGGTCTTGCGATTAAGATCAATTCCCCAGGTCTTTTCTAACCACTTGGCGTATCCGAAATAACCGATTGCTAACACCACGATAGCAATGAGTATTACTTCAAGCCCTGTCATAAATAACTCCAAAAAATTAATACACTTCTGCCAGAGGGTCTCGAGAAGAAATTGACCCGCAGGCACGTTGATTCTATAGGGAGTTTTTTTACACTTTTGCTTGATTTAACGATGTTTTATTGCGCGGCAAAGTTTCTAGGATAGACGCCGTAAGGAATACATCGTATTTGTGAATACATTCTCTATAGAAGTTAAATACCCCGCGACTTCTAGCGAGGAGAGTCTCAGAAATTTCTTTAAGAGTGAAGTCGAGAAAAGAAAGGTGCGAAGAAAAATTAGGCCGGTTTTTTAGGCCGGCCCAAAAGAAGCGATAGACGTTTAGAGATGGCGACTGATGACACTAGCAAGGGTCTTAACACCCTCACGAATCTTCTCAGGCGGAACCGTCACGAAAGAAAGTCTTGCGTGATTGGTTTCTGGCTTACCTGCGTAGAAGGCCATACTTGGAACGAAAGCGACATTGGCATCAACGGCTTCTCTAAAGAGAACCGCGGAGTCAATCGTCTTCGGCAGATTAAGCCAAATAAACATGCCGCCAGTCGGATGTGTCCAACTGATCTCTGGGTGATCTGGCATGAATTCCTTTAAGGCATCGAGCATCGATTGGCACTGCGCCTTGTAAATCTTACGAACTTCAGGAATATGTGTCTTAAGTGTTCCCTCAGTAATGACGCGTGCGGCAATTAACTGCGTTAATGTCGATGTGTGAAGATCCATCGAGGATTTAAGCCCAGAGAAGATCTTGCGAATCTCAGGCTTAGCAACGATGTAACCTAAACGTAAACCAGGAGAAAGAACCTTCGAAAGTGTCCCTAAGCGTAGAGTGCGTTCCGGAGCAAAGTGGCGAAGGGAAACAGGCGGCTTCTTCTCATACCAAAGTTCTCCATAGGGGTCATCTTCAATGAGCCAGAAGTCATACTTACGGGCTTTTTCCGCAAGTTTCTCTCTACGTGTTTCATCGATTGTAAGCCCCGTGGGATTTGCAAACGTGGGCATCACGTAGGAAACGTTAACGTCTTGGCATTCGTCGCCCAATTCATCAGGATTCATACCGAATTCATCAACGGG
>CAZHBC010000172.1:0-2584 GCA_964530715.1 uncultured Sutterella sp.
AATCTAAATTATGTTTGATTCGAGACTTCTGAGAGAACGTGGCTTGCCGATGAAAACAACGTTTCACACGGTATAGGAACGCAAGAAACCATCCCTTTGCCCAATTTTTGGGAAGACTACACAGTCGCAATTGATTAAAATTCCTTATGGAAAACGCGCCCAAAAGCTATCTACATGGATTTATTCAAATCCAGGCGCAAAGAGAGCAATAAATGAGGATACTCGCGGCTGATATTGGGGGAACAAACGCGCGTTTCGCTCTGTACGAAGTACAAGGCGAGAAGTCTTTTTTACTTCAAAAAACAGTCATTTCAAGCCAAGAAAACTCCTTTGAAGCCGCTCTACGAGAAGTTAAAACGCGTTGGCCAGAAGCCGCCTCTGTTGATGCCGTATCGATTGCTGCCGCCGGTCCCGTTGACCGAGGCTTTGTCCGTATGACAAATGCGGCCTTTAATATCGATGTCCGTTTCATCGAAAAAGTTTTCCCTAAGGCGCGGATTTATCTTTTAAATGATTTTGAAGCACAGGCTTGGGCCCTCGCGGCCCCCAATGTAAAAGAAGACCTGAAAACTCTTTTCTCTAGTGGTGAGGCTTTTTCTAGCCCCGTTCGCACGGTCATCGGTGCAGGTACGGGCTTTGGCACGGGTTGGCTCTACACGGGAACACCCTCTCACGTTATCGCGAGCGAACTCGGTCACATCGCGCTTGCTTTCGACAAAGAAGAAGAGGCTATTGAAAGGTATTTTGAAGCCTGCGACCCAGGGACTCCCATCACAATCGAGCACATCCTCTCAGGCAAGGGTCTCACACTGCTTCATGCTTTCTTTACGGGTAAAAAGAAAGACCCTGCAGAGATTACCGCTGAAGAGAGATTTGCCTCTAGCCCCACTTGCGCGACTTTCTCGCGCTTTTATGGGAGAGCAGCCCGCACGGCCGCCCTTGCCGTCCTAACAGAATCCATTGTCATTGGGGGCGGCATGGCGCGTAAGTGTCCCGCGCTTGTCACCCACGAGAATTTCCTCACAGAATTTTTGCGCTACAAAGGCCCACATCTCGCCTACCTAAAACGTGTACGTCTGTACCTAGATGAGGCTGGCGATTTGGGACTAAAAGGCGCGCTCTTTCGAGCAACACAAGATTAAGTTAAGAAAGGAATAGTGAATATGCATCTGACAGAAACCCCGGCTTACAAAGCCCTCCTAAATAAAAAGGAAAGCTTAAAAGGAACTCACCTTAAAGAACTTTTTTCTGCAGATGCAGAACGCGTCAAAAAGCTTACGCGGGAATATTCCAATCTTTACTACGACTTTTCTAAGCAACGGCTTGATGCGGAAACAATCGAACTTCTCACAGAACTTGCCCGCGAGGCACACTTAAAAGAAGCCATCGAAGCGATGTTCGCAGGAGAGCGCATTAACACAAGCGAGAACCGTCAAGTGCTACACGTCGCTTTGCGTAAGAGCGAAGGTCCCTTCCCAGAGAAGTGCGATGTAATGCCAGAAGTTCTCAAAACACGCGCAAGAATGCGGGAATTCGCAGAAGCCGTTCGTTCAGGGGCGCTACCAGGATCCACGGGTAAGAAAATCACCGATGTCATCAATATTGGTATCGGAGGCTCTGACTTAGGTCCCAAGATGATGGCAATGGCCTTACGTGCTGTAAGTAAAAACGGCCCCCGTGTTCACTTTATTAGTAACCTTGATGCCGCTCCGATTACTACGCTTCTAACAGGGCTTAATGCTGAGACCACCCTTGTTATTGTTGTAAGTAAAACCTTTACAACACAGGAAACGATGCTTAACGCCAACACGGCAAGAAGGTGGCTTGTTGAATCCTTGGGAGAAGGTCCGCACCTTGCGAATCACCTTGCGGCGGTTTCTAGTAAACCCGCTTTAGCTGCGCAGTTTGGCATCCCCGCAGAGCGTGTTTTCCCGATTTGGGACTGGGTCGGAGGCCGTTACTCACTTTGGTCTGCTGTGGGGCTCGCTCTCATGATTCAGACGGGAGCAGATATTTTCGAAAGACTCCTTCGTGCTGCGGAGAAAGCAGATGAACACTTCCGCACGGCGCCCTTCTCGGAAAACCTTCCCGTCCTTATGGGACTTATCGGCTACTGGAACAGTAACCTTTTAGGCGCTGAGACGCTTGCTATCCTTCCCTACAACGATTCGCTGAAGTTCTTCCCCTCTTTCTTGCAACAGCTTGAAATGGAAAGTAACGGAAAATCCGTCGGAAAAGATAACCTTCCCCTCTCCTGGACCACATCTCCTGTCGTTTGGGGGGAACTCGGCAATAACGGACAACACGCCTTCTTCCAACTTCTGCACCAAGGAGGTCGCCTAGTTCCTTGCGACTTTATCGCGGCCGTAAAGGCAGACTACCCGATTGCAGGTCACCAAGAAGCGCTTCTCTCCAATTGCTTTGCCCAGACCTCGGCGCTTGCTTTCGGTAAGACCGAAGCTGAAGTGCGCGAGAGCATGAAAGAAGAAGGAAAATCTGAAGAGGTAATTAACGCTCTTGCAAAACAGCGCTCTTTTGCGGGGAATCAGCCCACCTCTACTCTACTGCTAAAGGACCTTTCTCC
>CAZHBC010000173.1:0-2541 GCA_964530715.1 uncultured Sutterella sp.
TTATATTCCCGAGAAAATTGCGAAGAACTCTTGTAGCCAACGGCAAAGGCGGCTGCTTCAACGTTCTTTCCTTCGCTAAGCATAAGCCGCGCTGCTTCCTGTAGCCTCAAGCGCTTTTGAAACTGCACGGGAGAAAGCGTTGTGAGTTCCTTAAAGTGCTTATGAAAGGAAGAAGCAGACATCGCGGCTCGCAATGCAAGGGATTCAATTGTGAGGGGTTCACGATAGTGATTTCGTAACCAAGCAACGGACCGTGCAATGCGAGGGGCGTGGGATTCTCCTGAGAAGAAACTTCTTAGACACACGCCTTGATTAGAAGTGAGTGCCAAGTAATGTAACTCTTTTAAAAGAAGGGGCGCAAAGACAGGAATGCGCTCTGGCGTTTTCTCTAAAGAAATAAGTTTCAGGAAGGCTTCAAGCATCTCTTCTGTGGCGTCCGCCGTCATGACTGCTTTAACGCCTGTTTTTCCAGAAGACTCCTTAGGCGCGGCTAATTCTGGAATTGTTGTGAGGAGTTCCGTAAGAATCTTGCGATCGAGTTGTACGGCAATGGAAAGAAAAGGAGCGGCTTCTGTTGCTTCTGTGATTTCGTAGACACCAGGCATATCTAGGGCGACAACCGTAGTTTGCCCCGTGCGGTAATTGGCTGTTGTGCCGCCGATAACGGACTGCTTTGTTCCTTGCACGACAAGAACTAAAACGGGTTGATAGATGCACTGCGAGCAGGGTTGAGGGGTATTTGCGCGTGACATAGTGACAGAGGCAATTCGACTGTCTCTGTGTTCAGCCTTAGGCATCAGACTTAAGAGAGTTTCTCGCAGTTGTTCTAAAAGTTTTTCTCGACGTGTCATAAGTCGTCCCTTTCCTTTTTTCAAATCTAAGAGAAGTCTAAAGGGAGAACGCTCTTAAAAAGCATGGAGAAACGTTTTAATTTGTTTCCGTGCGTTTCTCGCTTTTTTGGGGAAATTCACCTTAGAAGAATTGAATTTTCTTGCCACAATCTTTTAAATTTCCGAAATTTCGCATGCGGAAAATAAGCAAAGAAAGCGGTTTGTGGTTACTATCCTATAGTTGCGCAAAAAGCAAAAAGCGATTTGTCGCAAAAAGAAACTCAGGGAACAACAAAAACGCGCCCCCGATTGGCGCGGAGGATATAAAAGAACATGAGTAACAGCGCTACAGTCAAAAATCAAAGCCTTCAGGATCCCTTCCTTAACACGCTTAGGAAAGAACACGTTCCTGTCTCGGTTTATCTCGTCAACGGCATTAAGCTTCAGGGCCAAGTTATCGCCTTCGATCAGTATGTTGTGATGCTTCGCAATACACTCACACAGATGGTCTACAAGCACGCAATCAGTACGATTGTCCCGTCGCGCGCTATCGACCTCGATCCTTCGACGGAAGCCTAATTTGACAAAATTCCGCTACGAGAGCGCCAAAGAGCGCGTCTTGCCACGGGCGCTTATCGTGTCCGTGGCTTTGGGTCGCAATCCATTTTTCGATAACGGGGAAGAAATCACAGAACTTGCCCGTTCAGACGCTCTTGAAGTTGTAGGTCTTATCCGCGCAAGGCGTGATAAGCCAGACCCCGCAACGCTACTTGGTTCTGGAAAAGTCGAAGAAATCCGCAATCTTGCAAAATCCACCCAAGCGGATGTCGTGATTTTTGATGCCGCTTTGAGTCCTGCGCAAGAGAGAAACCTCGCTCGTTCCATCGAAGTGGGCGTTATGGATAGAACGGAATTGATTCTTTCCATTTTTGAGCGCCGTGCTAAGGGTGGGGAAGGGCGATTGCAGGTTGAGCTAGCTAAGCTTGAACACCTTGCGACGCGTCTAGTTCGCGGGTGGACGCATCTTGAAAGACAGCGTGGTGGTCTCGGGAAAACCGGTGGCCCAGGCGAAAAACAAATCGAAATCGACCGCCGACTCATCGGCGCCCGTGTTAAACAACTCCGAACGCAGTTAAAGAAACTCGAGCGACAGCGTGACACAAGACGCAAAGGGAGAACTTTCGGAAAGACACTCACGGTGAGTCTTGTCGGTTACACAAACGCTGGGAAATCGACACTTTTCAATACGCTCACGCGCTCTGAGGTTTATGCGGCCAACCAACTCTTTGCAACGCTTGATACGACGGCACGTCGTTGTTGGCTTAAAGAGGGGGAAGAAATCATCTTAAGTGACACGGTGGGATTCATTCGAGGGCTACCGCATCAACTGATAGATGCCTTTAAATCCACGTTAGAAGAAACCGTTCAGGCCGATGTCCTTCTTCACGTTGTGGACTCTTCGAGCGTAAACCGCGAAGAGCAGATGGAGTCAGTGCGTAAGGTCTTAGAAGAAATTGGCGCTGCGGAGATTCCCGTTGTGACGGTTTTCAATAAGATTGACATTTCGGGTCATGAAGCAAGTCTTCTTCGGGATGAAGAAACGGGGCGCGTGAAGTCCGTCTTTTTAAGTGCCACGAAAGGTGATGGCCTTAATCTTTTACGCGAGGCACTTTTAAGTTACGCAGAAGAAAAGCGCGAAAGAGAAAAGAGC
>CAZHBC010000174.1:0-2509 GCA_964530715.1 uncultured Sutterella sp.
ACAACAAGCCAACCGCCAACGATTGGCGCCACCGCTGGAGAAATACTAAAAAGCATTCCGATAATGCTCATCGCACGTGTGGCAAAGAGACCGCTCCAGCGGTCACGAACCATCGCCTGTGTCACAACTTGGCCAACAGAGGCGCCGAGCCCCTGTAAAAATCGCCAAAACTCCATCTCCGTGATGGATTCTGCGTGAAGAGCCCCGACGGATGCGGCTGCAAAAAGCGCCATGCCAAGAATGAGTACGGGTCTTCTTCCAATGGCATCCGATAGCGCACCAACGATAAGGGACCCTAGGGCTAGAGCGATGAGATAAACCGTGAGAACCTCTTGCACGGCTGTAAGAGGAAGACCGAATTGTGTAGCAATCGCATGGAAAGATGGAACAATCCCGTTCGTTGCAAAAGGCCCTAAAGAACAGGTAAAACCCAAAATTGCCACATGGGCAAATGTGGGTTCAAAGTTCTTTTTCTGCATCGACTTTTCCATGGAAAATCTTAAGAGCAAAGCGTAAAAACCCGACTCTTAATCCTCTTTTTCTTCCTCTATCTCTTTACGCCCAAAAATTTTGACAAGAATAATGCCCAGTTCGTAAAGGACCACGAGTGGCAACGCTAAAAGAAGTTGCGAGAGGACATCTGGGGGCGTAAAGATTGCCGCAAGGACAAACGCGCCAACAATCACGTACGGGCGCACGTGAACAAGTTTCTTTGCGGAAGCCACCCCAACGCGATCGAGTACAACCACAAGGATAGGAACTTCAAACGTAAGACCGAACGCAAAGAACATCGTGATAACGAAACCAAAGTAGCTATCGATATCAGGCGCAAAGTTCACGGAATCCGGAGAGAAGCCAGCAATAAATTGGAAGACCATGCGAAACACAACAAAGTAACAATAGGCCATCCCGACGCCAAACATCACGACGCTAGAAACGATCACAGGGAATGCAAGCCTCTTCTCTCTCTTATATAGCGCAGGAGCAATGTAGGCCCAGAACTGGTAAAGCACATAGGGCAGTGCGATAACAAAGGCGCAGAAAAGCGTTACCTTAAGTGGCACCATAAAGGGCGCAACAACCCCCGTGGAAAGCAACTTTGCTCCATCAGGAAGCGCTACCATCAGTGGCTTAGAAATCCAGTCGAAAATCTGCTTCATGAAAGGCGAGAGGCAGGCGAAGACGACTAGGATAGAAATCACTGCGCGTACAGTTCTTTGGCGCAGTTCCACCAAGTGCGCCATGAGCGGCTGTTCGTTTGCCGGATCGTCGAGTTTGTCTTCAGTTTCGTCGTTTTTCGACATGAGCAATCCTTAACGATAAATCCGCACGCGGTTCGAGCGAGAGCGTGGAGCATAACTCTTGTGGCGCATCCGAGTAAGCGACGGAGATGCGTCACCGATTTCCCGCTTAATTTTTTCTAACTGTTCAACGATATCCTCTAAATCAGGCTCCTCCGGATAACGACGCGTCAGAGGCTTTGCGTGAACTGTCTTAACGCTTCCAAAGTCATCGGCATCAGGCTTCCAGGTTGCCCCGTCTTCTTTGTCTTTTGCCTCTACCTTTTCTTTCCACGGCAACCCTAAGGGACTCTTTGGGGAGTCGTTTTTAAAAATATCCACGTCTCCTCGAATAGAATCGACTTCGCTTTTAAGGGTATTGACTTCGCTTGTGACACTCTCGGAAACCTCCCGAGCGATATCTCGGGTCTCTTTTTCAATCGAGCGGATTTCCGCAAGTTCACTTTCAAGTTCGATATCTTCCTTCACTTGATTGACCATACGGCGAGCTTTGGCAAAGTATTTCCCCGCAACACGCGCGACAACAGGAAGTCTCTCGGGGCCGAGGACAACCAAGGCCACGATGCCAATAACGATGAGTTCAGAAAAACCGAGATCAAACATTTAAGGCTAAGAGAGCGCACGCGAAAGAACCTTTTCCGCGTGCGCCACACGAACTGATTTAACTAAAAGAAGCGAGAACTACTTCCCTGTCTTCTTTGGTGCGGCTTTTTTGGCCGCCGGTTTCTTCGTAGCGGTCGTCTTTTTTGCCGCGGTGGTCTTCTTGGCCGCAACCGCCTTCTTTGCTACGGGTTTCTTCGTAGCGGCTTTACGCTGTGTCTTCTTTACAACAGTTTTCGTCTCTTCAACGGGAGTGTCTTCAGGGGCTGCTTCCTCTTCGGACTCTTCCTGAACCGCGACTTCCTCGACAGGCTCTACTGTTGTGGTAGAAGCACTCACTGCTACAGGTGCGGGTGCCGCCTGAGTGGCTACAGGGGCTTCCGCGGGTTTTGCGACTGGCGTAGCAGGCTTTTCTTCTGCTACTGCAACCTTCTTTTCGCTTACCTCATCTTCCTTTGTGCCTTCCTTGATTCCTTCCTTGAATCCTTTAATTGCACTTCCTAAATCCTTCCCTGCATTCTTTAGCTTGCTTGTGCCAAAAATCAGGGCAATTACAAGAAGGACAATCAGCCAATGCCAAATCGACATAGATCCCATCACTTGCTCCT
>CAZHBC010000175.1:0-2496 GCA_964530715.1 uncultured Sutterella sp.
AAGAAAATGGACTTTTCTCACACACAATCTTCACACTCCTCGCGCGTTTTAAGGTTGCAAGCTACCTAGAAGCAGAACTTAAAACCGGTCGCACGCATCAAATTCGTGTACACGCAGCCGCAATGGGGTTCCCCCTTGTAGGGGATGCTAAGTATGGCGACTACGCCGTAAATGAGAAAATCGCATCAGGGGCATTTGGTGTTCCTTTTAAGAGAATGTTTCTTCACTCGCATAGGATTTCCTTTACGCATCCTGTGACGCACGAACCTCTTACGATTGTGTCAGAACTTCCAGAAGAATGTGAGCGTCTCCTAACATCGCTAAAAAGGTAATGATATGAAGCCTCTTTTTGATCTTTGCATCTTTGACTGGGATGGAACAATGATGTGTACGACAGGGGCAATCATTGACTCAATTCGCTTCACTTCAGGCCTTCAAGGCTACTCGGTTCCAGATGAAGCGACGGTGCGAGGCGCTATTGGCCTTGGGCGAGAGGACACGATGAAGACACTTGTCCCAGAGTGCCCGAGGGAACTTTGGCCCCGCTATGAAGCGACGTATCGAGAACGTTATATTGCTCTTGAAAATGAGATTCCCCTCGTCACAGGGATGCGAGAACTTTTAGATGACCTAAAAGAAAATGGTGTTCGGATTGCTATTGCCACAGGGAAAAGTGACCGTGGGTTAAATCGCGTTCTTACGGCTCATAATCTCATGGGGCTTTTTGATGCAACACGAACTGGTGCGGTTCGGAATCCAAAGCCAGCTCCAGAGATGATTTTGGAAATTCTCTCTGAACTTCACATCGAGAAAGACCGCGCCGTGATGATTGGTGACTCCACGCTTGATCTTAAGATGGCACAAAACGCTGGCATCGCTGCAATTGGCGTCACGTATGGCGCCTGTTACAGGGAAGAACTCGCTACGCTACCCAATTTTGGTATTGTAGATAACGTCGCAGAACTTAAGAATTTACTATTTTCTTAAAAGTTTTCAATAAGATTTTAGAAACTTTCTCTTAAGCTAAGATTGCAAAAACCGTTGGAATCTTAGGAAGTTCCGTGTGCGTTTTCTTCCATTCGGAAACTTTCTTTGTTCGGATGGACTCTTCTAAGCCTGTGACGTTGACAGCAACGGTAAGTAAGGTTTCAGATTTTAGATTTTCAATAAGAGAGGCGAGCATCTTATTGTTCCTGTAAGGGGTTTCAATAAAGAGCTCAGTTTCTCCTGCGCGGCTTTCTTTTTCAAGGTGGCGGATGGCTGCGGCTCTTTCTTCCACGGCAATCGGAAGGTAACCCCAGAAGCGAAATCTCTGTCCGTCGAGGCCACTAGCCATCAGAGTTAAAAGAATCGAGCAAGGGCCCGTTAGGGGCACGATGCGAATTCCTGCCGCATGAGCCTTACGAACGATGACGGCTCCTGGGTCTGCGACACCAGGGCAACCCGATTCACTCACAATACAGACATTACAGCCATCCACGACGGGCTTTAACCAGTCGGAAATTTTTGACTCATCAGGTTCGTGCCCGATTTCTACGATTTTGAGTTCGCTAATGGGTTTCGGGTGTCCGATTGCCTTTAGGTAGGCGCGAGCCGATTTGGCGTTTTCTGCCAAAAAGTAGCTGGTACTCTTTGCAATTGTGAGTGTCCCCTCAGGGAGTTCCTCCTCAGGGGCACTCTCTGAGATGCGGTTAGGAAGTAGGTAGAGGGTTCCTGTCATTTGAGGCCTTTTAGGGGAGATACGCCCGCTTTGACTAACATCGTTGTAAGCCGCATAAGGGGAAGCCCCACTAGAGAGGTGGGGTCATCGCTTGCAACTGACTTCATGAGAGTGATGCCCAATTTTTCTATTTTTGCGCTTCCTGCACAGTTATAGGGTTCTTCGCGTTTTAGATAGTCAACAATTGCTTCATCGGAGAGGTTTCGTAACTCTACAACCGTATCGCTAACCGTCTCTTGAATGTTCCCCTCGCGGTCGATGACGCAAAGTGCTGTGTGAAAGATAGCCTTCTTTCCAGACATCTCTTTTAACTGCTTAAAGGCATTTTCAAAATTGCCGGGTTTCCCTAGAGCGCGGCCTTCTAGTTCACAGACTTGATCTGAGCCGATGACAACTGCATCGGGTTCCGCTTTCTTTACAGCTAGCGCTTTCTCTCTAGCAAGTCTCTCTGAGAGAGTAAGAGGAGTTTCGTCGGGACGAGCCTTTTCATCGATTTCAGGAGAAATCGAGCGGAAACTGAGTCCTAGCCTTGCAAGTAACTCACGCCGATAGACCGAGGAACTTGCCAAAATAAGATCGATATTTGACATAATGCCACGATTCTAAAGGATACAAAACGAGTGAACCATGACAGAAGGAAATCTCTTTGACATCTTTCAATTTGCACGCACTTCAAAAGTGAGGAGTGGAACGATTGATCTTTCTCGCATGACAACACTCGCAGAGACTCTCACTGGGGTGGCGAAAACCGCAAAGGCAGAATTCACTCTGAAACC
>CAZHBC010000176.1:0-2493 GCA_964530715.1 uncultured Sutterella sp.
GGGAAAGTCCCCGAAGCAATTCCAGAAGAACATCCGCTTTATCGCAATTGGACGCGTTCGAGCTTTACCGCAATTTCTAAGTCTCTTACGCAAAGTCATGCTTTAGGAGATACCGAGTACCTTGCCTTCCCCGCTGGCACTGCTGCAGGCACTTTCCTACATAAGACCATGGAAACTGCCATTGCGAGAGCAAAAACACTCTCAGAGTCAACACTACAAGGTAACGATTGGCTTGAGCATCACGTCAGTAGGCTTTTCGACCAGAACCTAAAAGGAACTATTGAGGACAGTCCCGAAAGGAGGCCCGATCCTGCTGTTGGAATCCCTGATGGACTTACCGCAGAAAACTATTGTCGCGAGTGGATGCTGCGACTTTTCCGTAGGTTATTAGATACGCGGCTTACCGGATGCGAGACCCTACGCAGTATTCTTCTCTCTCGAAACTTGGTAGCAGAAGCAGATTTTCTAGCCACCATCTCCAATGCAAGTTTTACGGTTCAAACGATTGAAGACGTCTTTAAAGATTTACCGCAATTTCACTTTACCGTTGACAGAGACGAGAACGGAGACGGCACTGAAACTTTCACTGCGGCGAAGAAACTCAAAGGCTTTCTCACAGGACAAATTGACCTCGTTTTCCGAGATAAGGAAGACCGCTATTGGATTCTCGACTGGAAAAGTAACAAGATTGAAGACCCAACAGGCGCTCACTCTCGAGACTTCTGTGGGAACTACAGCCGAGGCGAAATGGAAAAGGTTATGCAAGGGGCTAACTACAAATTGCAAGCACTCTGCTACCTTGTTGCATTAAAACGCTATCTAACGGAAATCTATAAATCTGAGGAGGAAGCATTGCGTCACATCGGAGGAGCCCTCTACATTTTCTTACGCGGCGTGGGAGAACCTGGAAACGAAGATGAGACCGGAATCTATCGCATGGCTATGGATGAGGCCTTACGCAGAGCAATCGACCGTCTTGATTCAGCATTCGGTAAAACACGCAAAGGGGAAGATTGATGAACACACCTGAAAATACCGCTCCAACCCCCTTTGTCACTGCGATGACAGAGTACATTCTCGATGCAGCTCGCCTACCTAAAGAAGACAAAGTAACTCAAAGTCTTAAGCGTAGTCTTACTGCACTAGAGGAAAGCCTTTCCGACGGTGGGCTTTGTGCAAAGATTGAGCCTACGGACGCAGAGACTCTCACCCGCGCTGGCCTTGCCTACGCCTTTAAGGGCACTCTCGAGAAAGACCCTCCTCCGCTTATTCTTGCGGACGACGAAAACCTCTATCTAAATCGGGACTTTGTAGTGGAACTAACCCTTGCGAAATGCATTCGAAGTTTCGCCGTTAAGTCGCAGGGAGCGCCCGAGAAGCTATCGAACGCAGACATAGGCGAAATCGAAAAAGATCCTGATAGAAAGAAAGCCATTGATCTTGCGCTCACCAAGCCCTTTGTTGTGATTTACGGTGGTCCTGGAACTGGGAAGACTTCCTCTCTTGCCCTTATCTTGGAACTCCTTCTCAAAGAGAATCCGAATCAAAAGATTTTCCTAGGAGCCCCCACAGGAAAAGCTGCGGCCCGCATGCGTGAAGCTCTCGAAGCCTCTGCTACGGAGAGGCTTCCCTACCTAAGGGAAAAACTTGGAAAAAAAGAGAACGATGGAATCCCTGCTCGAACACTACACAAGTGGTTATACACCCCACAAGAAACGGGAGAACGGCCAAGCCCAAATAGCCCGTTACTCTGTGATGTATTCGTGCTCGATGAAGCTTCGATGCTAGATGCGCGTCTTGCCGCAGCACTCTTACGAGTTCTAGATGCAGGTAGAACAAAAGTCATCTTTCTTGGAGATGCTTACCAACTTCGCTCCGTAGGGCCAGGCTCTGTCTTTGCCGATCTCTGCGAACTCGGCCGTGAGTACGGTTTTGCCTCCGAATTAAAGAAGAGTTTTCGCTTCGATCCCACGAGTGGTATTGGCAAGATGGCAGCGGCAATTAATGCGCTTGCAAGAAAGAAAAATAATGATAGCCCTGCGGAAACATCTGAAGCCGCAGAAAGGGCGCCTGGCGCGCGGCCAAACCCCATCGCGTTAAATCTACTTCAAACAGAAGAGACGCCCCGCGCTATTGACTCAATGCTAAGCGCTTTAGGCCTCATAGAAAATAGAGATGTTGCGATAAAAATCTGTGAGGAAGAAACCGCTAACGAACTTCCTTCTCAATTTACGGGCTGGCTTGAGAGTCATATCGCCGAATACGCTAAAGCGATTGCCCAGCAGGATAAAGACCTCCTTTGGGATGCCTCGCAGAAGTTTAGAGTGCTCTGCGCAACTCGCGAAGGGCCCAATAGCGTCGATGCAGTTAATCGTTTTGCAATTAAAGCCTTAAAAGAAGCACTCTCTCAGTACGGCTTTGACAGGACTGCTCGCACAGGAGAAATCCTTATCGTCACAAAAAATGATGACACAGTTGGACTATATAACGGCG
>CAZHBC010000177.1:0-2492 GCA_964530715.1 uncultured Sutterella sp.
GAAGCCACAACGGGTTTTGCCCGCACGATGCCGCGCGCTTCTTCTTCAGCAATAGCATTGACCTCTGCCACGGTCGGGGCTCGCAACAATGTCCCCCTGCGAACGCTCGTAGTGCCGCTCTTAAAAGCGTCTGGATTTGCCCGCATGAAGCCAACAATAATTCTGTCCGCACTTGCCTTCGGATAACTACTACGCGCAGTCTGTGCGATAGACCACATTGTCATGCCCTTTTCCACACGAATCTTTTGATTCGGGGAAATCTTCTTGGCTACCTTCTTGAGGCTTACTTTCTTTGCGGCCTTCGCTTTAGCCTTCTTCGCTACAACGGACTTCTTAGCAGTGGGTTTCGCAGTAGTGGGCTTTGCAGTCACCTTCGCTGTCTTTACTGCTTTTGGCTTGACTGTCTTTGCAACTGGGCTACTTACCTTTGTCGCAGATGAAGCAGAAGTAATTGGAGCGTCTGCCGATGGAATGAGAGCTAAGTTTTCCTTATGCTCAATAGTAGCTGTGGTTTTCTTTCCTTCTCCACTTGCAACTGAGCGGGGGGCAGCAAGTTTGACGTTATAAACCTTAGCTTTAACCTTTCCGTCTGTCTTTAAAAGAAGAATGAGCGGAAATTCTTTTAACTGCATCGGTTCCGAGCCGATGATGCGCACTCGGCCTTTTGAGTCAGCCTTACTACCAATCCTAAACGTTGTGCTCTCAGGAGTGCGCGCCTTTCCAATTCGTTTGTAGTACTTTTCATCGGCTATCGTAACCTGAGCTGTTTCTCCCTCTTTCAAGTCACGCACAACAAGCCTTGCATCAAAAGGCTCCCCAAGACGAGAGACAAGAGATAGAGAACCAAGTTCTGCCGCGGAGACAGCAAAAGAGGATGCCATCGACAAACCTAAAGCGGCGAATACAAACGAACGCATTTTCATAACAAAAAAAGCCTTTTTCTTTGAATCAACCCAATGAAAACAAACAACTCGCAATGATAAGCGAATACGGCAATTTCAGGGCGCATTTAAGAAACAACTACACCCAATAATTGCCCTAAACTCTTACGAAAATCAATGCCCGCTAGCCACAAGGTGACAAGCCACAGTGCGAGGCCCATTTTTCCCCATCAGAGTTACAACTTTGGGAAGTTCTTCCTTGCAACGCCGTGTTGCATAAGGGCAGCGTGGATGGAAGGGGCAACCGCTCGGAGGCGTAAGGGGACTTGGAACTTCTCCCTGCGGAACGGAAAGGCGACCAACCGCCTTTTCAAGCGTTGGGATGGCTGCCATCAACATCTTGGAATAGGGGTGTAGGGGCTCGGTAAAAAGACTCTCCCTATCGGCTGTCTCCACGAGGTGCCCTAAGTACATAACACCGACTCTGTCGCTTACGTGATGAACAACCGCAAGATTGTGCGAAATAAAGAGATAGGAGATTCCGATTTCCTGCTGTAACTCACGCATCAGGTTGAGAACCTGTGCCTGCACGGAAACATCGAGTGCACTTGTGGGCTCATCGCAGATTAAGAAGTCTGGCCGCCCCGTTAAGGCTCTCGCAATACAGATTCTCTGACGCTGTCCACCAGAAAACTGATGCGGATAGCGTAGAAGAGCGTCTTCACTAAGGCGCACAAGTTTTACTGCCATCAAGACTTTCTCGCGGATTTCTTCTTCAGGCATCTCTGGGTGCTGAACCCGCAAGGGCTCCGCTACCGCATCGTAGATCCTCATCCGTGGATTAAGGCTTGCGTACGGGTCTTGGAAAATCATGTTGATGCGACGCCGTACGTCAAGAAGGTTACCCGCTGCTACGTTCTTACCAAATAAGAAAACCTCCCCTCGGGTAGGGCGATAAATCCCTGCAACCAATCTTGCAAGCGTACTTTTCCCGCAACCAGATTCCCCTACAAGAGAAAACGTCTCCCCTGGAGAAATAGAGAAACTCACATCGTTTACAGCCTTAACAACACGCTCGGGACGTTTTAAGAGCTTATCGGCAAAGGAGCGTGGCATCGGGAACTCTTTTGAAACGCCTCGGAGTTCTACGACCTTTTCTAAATTCGTTAACCCAGCCTTCATTTGGCACCATCCTTTGCCGAATGAACATAGCGAAAGGCTTTCGGCTCAAATTGCACCAAACGCTCTGGTACGGGACCACCCGTAGGAGAAGCCATCCAACAACGGGCAAGGCAGGTTCCCATTGGCATAAGAGGTGGCCTCTCTGTCATGCAACGTTTGTCTGCTGCTTTGCATCTCGGATGGAAAGCACATCCCGCAGGAATCGCAGATAAACCTGGCATACTGCCGTCAATTTGCTCAAGCCACTCACTTTCAGAGTGAATATCAGGGATTGCGCCCATAAGGCCCAACGTATAAGGGTGTTGAGGACGGTGGATTACATCCGAGACGTTACCGATTTCGACAATTTGCCCTGCGTACATCACAGCCACCCGATCTGCTGCTTGCACAATAACACCCATGTCGTGCGTAATTAAGAGAACTGCCATG
>CAZHBC010000178.1:0-2491 GCA_964530715.1 uncultured Sutterella sp.
TCGACCCCAACAACCGCTCGCAACTCGCCAAGCGTCCTTCCCGTCACGGGTTCAACAATCGATTCGAACGCCTTTTTCAGTAACTCTAGCGAAACCATCTACATCACCTCAAAAAAAACTTTTCCCTTGCCTCTAATCTCTATTACCGTTTTTATAAATCTAACTCCGACTCGATTGGCAAGAAAAAACTGCGCCTACAGGCGTTAGAATTTGAGTTTACGCTGGAAATTTTTCTCCAGCTTAGATTTTTTACAGGCGCTCTTATGACAGAAAAACAACGTACGATTTTCGTGACAACCGCTTTGCCCTATGCAAACGGTCCCTTCCACATCGGTCACATCATGGAATACATTCAGGCCGACATCTGGGTTCGCCACGAACGCATGTGTGGTAACAAAGTGTACTTTGTTGCTGCCGATGATGCTCATGGGGCGCCAATTATGATTGCCGCGCAGAAAAAAGGCATCACACCTCAGGCATTCGTTGCTGAAATCGCCGCAGGACGCAAACAGTACCTTGATGGCTTTCACATCGGTTTCGACCACTGGCACTGCACAGATAGCCCCGAGAACACAGCGCTGTCTCAAGACATCTACCGCAAACTGAAAGCCGCAGGTCTTATCTACACAAAAGACATCGAACAGTTCTACGACACAGAAAAAGGAATGTTCCTTGCCGATCGTTTCATCAAGGGAACGTGTCCAAAGTGTGGAGCACCTGACCAGTATGGCGACTCCTGTGAGGTTTGTGGCTCTGTGTATTCCCCAACAGATCTCGTCAATCCCAAGAGTTCTCTCTCGGGAACGACACCTGTGATGAAGTCCTCAACGCACTACTTCTTTAAGCTCTCTGACCCGAAGGCAATTGCGTTCCTCAGAGAATGGACAAAGGGCAAGGGCGCTGACGGCAAGGCCCGCGTTCAGTCTGAAGTGCTTGCTAAGGATGAAGAGTGGTTAGGCGAATCTGGGAATCTTGCCGATTGGGACATCTCTCGCGATGCGCCCTACTTCGGTATCGAAATTCCTGATGCTCCAGGGAAGTATTTCTACGTCTGGCTTGATGCCCCTGTTGGATACCTCGCAAGCTTTAAAGCGTACTGCGAGAAAAACGGTATGGACTTTGTGAAGACGCTTTCCGCACCCGACACAGAACAAGTCCACTTTATCGGTAAAGACATCATTTACTTTCACACACTCTTTTGGCCCGCGATGCTTTACTTCGCAGGAAAACCCTACAGAGTTCCCGATCACGTCAACGTGCATGGCTTCGTAACAGTCAATGGGCAAAAGATGAGTAAGTCCCGCGGCACGGGTATTAGTCCCTTGCAGTATCTTGAACTTGGGATGAATGCCGAGTGGCTTCGCTACTACCTTGCTGCGAAGATGTCTTCTCGCGTAGAAGATATTGACTTTACAAAGGATGACTTCCAGGCTCGCGTTAATTCCGATTTAATCGGTAAATACGTCAACATCGCTAGCCGCTCTGCTGGATTTATCTTTAAGCGCTTTGCGGGGAAAGTTTGCGACGCCGCGACAGCTGATCCTTTGATTGCTTCGATTGCAAAGGCCGCTGGCGACATCAAGGAACTTTACGAAGACCGCGAGTTCGGAAAAGCGCTTCGTCGCATCATGGAACTTGCGGATGCCGTCAATGAGTATGTTGACCATGAGAAGCCTTGGGAACTCGCAAAGACCGAAGGAAAAGAAGCCGATTTGCAACGCGTAGCAACGGTTGCCTTAGAGGCCTTCCGCCTTCTCACGCTTTACTTAAAGCCTGTGCTTCCAGCGACAGCGGAAAAAGTTGAAAAATTCCTTAACTGTGGCTCCCTCACTTGGGATAGCGTTGCAACACCTCTTACAAGCGCGAAGCCGATTGCGAAGTTTGAACACTTGATGGGACGCGTTGATAGAGAAAAGCAGTTGGACGTTTTGGTTCCTGAGAAGCCCGCAGTGGAAGAAAAACCCATTCCGCTTGGAGGCCCCGTGGCTCCCGTTTGCACGATTGATGATTTCGGGAAACTAGACCTTCGTGTTGCAAAGGTCCTTAAGGCAGAAACTGTTGAAGGTTCTACGAAACTCCTTCGCTTTGAACTCGATATTGGAGAAGAAAAACCGCGGCAAGTTTTCTCCGGGATTCAAGCCGCTTATAAGCCAGAAGATCTCGTTGGAAAACTCGTAATCATGATTGCCAACCTCGCGCCTCGTAAGATGCGTTTTGGCATTTCTGAAGGGATGCTTCTTTGCGCAAGTGCCACGGATGGTAAAGCCTCTGAGCTTTACCTCATTGAGCCTTTCGCAGGCGCCAAACCTGGGATGAAACTGAGTTAGAATCGGCGCGTTAACGGATAGTAATTTTTTAGAGAAAATGGCGCCGTTTTCGGGCGCTATTTTCTTCTAAAGAAAGGACTTAAAGCAACTTACACATTGAGGTGTGCCATGCCGGCCGCATCCCTTTGGATTCTGGTCTCAGGTTTTCTCTTTACGCTGATGTC
>CAZHBC010000179.1:0-2473 GCA_964530715.1 uncultured Sutterella sp.
GACATCGCCGCGCGCGGGCTTGACATTCAGGGACTGCCGCAGGTTGTCAACTATGAACTACCGAATGCTCCAGAGGATTACGTACACCGCATCGGTCGCACGGGGAGAGCAGGCCTCACAGGCCTTGCCGTGAGCCTCGTAGGGCGCGATGAACTTGACAATCTAAAAGCCATCGAACGTCTTTTAAAGAAGAAAATCGAAGTTAAGGGAAGCGTACGATTCGATGCGACAGAAACCAAACCGGCAAAGAAATCTCCCACTTCTAAGAAGCCCAAAGTAAAAGCTTCGAGAGTGGAATCTAAAAAGGACAATAGGTTTAAGGCCCCCTTTGAAGGCTCCGTAAAGAAATCACACCCGCAAGAGAAAGACCATCGGGGAGGAGAAAAGAGATTTGAGGCTAGGAAAACATCCTTTTCAAAACCTACTCCCGTTACGAAGAAAAGCGAGACGGAAACTGGTAAGAAAAAGTTTTTTGCCAAACTTTCTTCAAAACTTAAAAAACACACCCTAGAGAAATCAACTTCTGTTGCGAAGGCGCAGAGGGCACAGAAGGCAGAAGAGAAGAAAGCCCCTCGCTTTGAAACTGTGCGGTCGAATCTCCCGCCTGGGATGAATCTTGCCAGACTTCGCCATGCGCGAAAATTTCGATAGTTTTAGGGGAAAAACAACGTAAAATGGCACGCATTATGCATTTTCGAACACGACTTTCTCTTGTACTCTGCACTGCGGCTTTGCTTTTAAGTGCCTGCAGTTCTGTGGATAAAAAGGACTCTGTAGCAGATTCGCTTGAAGCGAGTCGCGCGGCAAGAAATGTTCCGGCACTCCTTGAGGCACCCTATAAGACAACAATTGTTTGTCACTCAACAAAGTCTCTTTCTGTGAACACTCCCTTTAAAGCCATTCTCTTTAACTGTGCTGATTACTCTGCGCAGGCAACCATCGATGAGTTGAGGGATGCGGGCTGGCGCACAGAGGCAGTCGACATTGGGAAACCAGAAAACAAAGACGGTGTCGTTGAAATGACACTACAGATAACGTTAAAGAAAATCTTCTAAATATTGAGGAAGGGGGTGGGCTATGCTGATTTCTCTAAAAACCGTGCGGGAATTCATGCAAAAAGAAGAAATTTCCGCCCTCATTATTCCAACGGGCGACCCGCACGCAAGTGAATACCCCTGCCCTCACTGGGAACTAAGAAAAGCACTTTGCCCCTTTACGGGATCTGCGGGAACGCTTGTTATCACCGCTGAAGAGGCTCTCCTTTGGACAGATTCTCGTTACTGGGTACAGGCCGCCCGAGAATTGGCCACTTCAGAATTCACGCTCATGCGAGCGGGAGACGCAGAGGTTCCCCGGCCTGAAACCTGGATTGCAACGCATTTCAATTCCCAAACTCGCATTGGTATCGATGGAGCTGCAACAACCCTATTTCGTTTCGAAGAGATTGAGAAGGCGCTTTACGCCAAAGAAATCACTCTTACGGATGTTTCTCGCACGCTTTATACACTTTGGGAAAACCGCCCTCCGATGCCAGAGGTCCCCGTTCTTCCCTTTACGCTCTCGCAAGATCCGAGAACGGAAAAACTTTCTTCCCTCAGAGAAGCTCTCAAGAAGGTCGGCGCTGACGCTATGCTTGTCACCGCGCTCGATGATCTCGCCTGGGTTACGAATCTCCGTGGGGGGGATGTTCCCTTTACGCCCGTTTTCTTAGGCGCTCTTCTTCTTGACCAGAGTTCCGCAACGCTCTTTATCAATCCGAAGAAAGTGGGACGCGCCACCTACGCGAGCCTTCAGGCCGATGGCATTCGATGCCGCCCCTACGAAGCTCTTCAAGATGCTCTTCGAGAGCTTCCCAACACTCTAAGGCTCTTAGTTGATGCAAAACAGATGAATGCGCATCTTTATGCGGGTAGTCTCTCCCACGTAAACTCTGTCCGCGCAGCAAGTCCCATATCCGCTCTTAAAACACGAAAAAACCCTCGGGAAATTCAATCCATTCGAGAGGCGATGGAAAAGGAAGGCGCCGCTCTCGCGAAACTTTTCTTTTGGGTAGAGGAATCTCTCAAGATGGGTAAAACCATCACAGAATTTGATGTTGCCGAAAAGCATCTTGCGTTAAGAAAAGAAGCGGAGAATTTTGTTGAGTTGAGTTTTGAAACGATTGCTGCAACTGGACCCAATGCAGCACTTCCGCACTACGCCCCTCGAGCACTAAAGTCCTCGATGCTTCAGGCTGGAACGCTACTACTCTTAGATTGCGGTGGACAGTACTTCGGTGCAACAACAGATATCACGCGTACTGTTGCCTTGGGAAGCGTGTCAGAAGAAATAAAGCGAGACTACACAGCAGTTCTGCGTGCGCATATTGCCCTTCTTATGGCCCGCTTCCCTGCGGGGCTCCCTGCCTTCTACCTTGATAGCGTTGCAAGAGGCCCTCTTTGGGAAGAGGGAATGGATTTTGGTCACTCCACAG
>CAZHBC010000180.1:0-2453 GCA_964530715.1 uncultured Sutterella sp.
CACTTGAATGTCGCTTTTTCCGTTTTAACTTAGTAAGCGGCAGTTTTCGCGGGTAGTAAAAAGGGGACTAAACCACGGTCCCCTTTTTCATGTCCTACTCAATTTAAACCAGAAGGCTTAAGCTGGGATATCTCCTACACCATTTAAGATGACTGAAGGTCTGTAGGAGAACTGACGAACTATCGGAATCGTGCTAATACCGCTTAGGACGAGAGCCGTCATCATGCCACCTTCAAGACCTGCGATGATGTCGGTATCCATACGATCCCCAATGATTGCAGCCTGTGCCGAGTGTGCATTGAGTAGGTGTAACCCCGTGCGAAGCATGAGGGCATTGGGTTTACCAACATAGTACGGCACCTTCCCCGTTGCGATTTCAATCGGCGCCATCAGGGCTTTGCAAGCAGGCGCAATACCATTTTCCGTCGGGCAAGTGCTATCGGGATTGGTTCCCACGAGGCGCGCCCCACGGCGCACGAGGTCAATTGCCTTTGTAATCATGTTGTAGTTATACATGTCAGTTTCGCCGACAACGACGTACTCGGGATCGACGTCATTCATCGTGATACCAACGTCATAGAGCGCTTTCACAAGTCCTGGAGCACCCAAGACATAGGCACTGCACCCAGGGCTTTGCTCGCGAAGGAACTTTGCCATCGCCAAGGCGCTCGTGTAAAAGTGGCTCTCATCAACGTCAAGTCCCATGCGGGCTAATTTCTGCTGCAACTCTTTGGGGCTTCTCTCGCTTGAATTCGTGAGAAAGAGAAACCTCTTATTTTCCTTACGAAGCCATTCAACAAATTCACTGACACCCGGCAATAGGACATTCCCGTGGTAAATCACGCCATCCATATCGCAAAGGTAACCATCTTTGCTACGCAAAAGAGCAAGTTGTTCGGGGTCGAGAAGTTTTGTCATAAAGACAATTTCCTTAAAAATGAATAAATCAATAATACGAATCAGACCTCAGAAAACAAATTAAAAGTACCGTTAAACATGACAGTACCGTGCTCTTTTTTTCTGAGGGCTCTTAAATTTGCCCGAGATTCTAAAAGAAAAACAATGGCTTGTTTCTAGGTTTCTTTGCCTAATTGTGTATCCGTCTGTATGTGGAAGGCTTAGCGAAAAAGGACCTAATACTTCTTGGGAATTTCTTCCTCAGTGCTTTTGCGAAAACCCAAAGTTCCGTGTAAGATTCGGTCTCTTCTTTCAAGAGGTCCCCATCGTCTAGTGGCCTAGGACATGACCCTCTCACGGTTAGAACCGGGGTTCGACTCCCCGTGGGGACGCCACTTCTTGTTAACATCTCTCTAGACTGTGGGAGATTCCCTTTAAAATCAAAAAACAATCCCCATCCTCTTTAAGCTTAACTAGCCTATGAAACGCTTCTTATTTTTTGTCGGATGTTTATTTTCGACCCTAACAATGGCAAGCAATTGGCAACTAGCTTATTTCTTCGATGGCGGGGATTCGATGTTTTTTGACAAAGACAGCATAGTGCGTACTAGTGCCAACAGAATTCAAGTCTGGACGGCAATTGTCTTCTTTAAGGACGCCCCTCTCTCTGTTCGTCCTTATGGGTTTAACCTTGTCTTGACCTTAAAAGAAATGGACCCAAAAAATCGAAGGGAAAAAGACCTTCAGAGAATTTTCTACAAAGACTCAACAGTCATCATAAGTAAAAGGCCAAAGGGAGCTGATTCCTGGGACTATCTTGCGCCAGGCACCCTTGGTGAAGAACTGCTCGATCAAGTACAGGGTAAAAGCACATCTATTTACGGGAGCACACGTTCTTCCTTTGGCGAACTCGTTAAGTTTGGCAGACAGGAAGCCATAAAAAACAAGAAGAACTAAAAACGGAGTGAGACAAAGACGGAGAAAACGCCATTTATCCGTCCTGACAGAAAAATTTCCCGTTTTAAAAAATTCTTTCCCTACTCTTCGTCGTGATGCGTGTGTTTTGTTGCCTCAATCGGAATGATGTGAATTGAACCGTTTTCGACACCCGTTTCCGCAATCATCGTTTCCGCTAACTTACGAACTGCTTTGATTTTTCCGCGCATGACAACTGTCTCTAGGCAGCGTTCGTGATCTAAGTGAACGTGCATACTCGAGATGACAAGCGCTGTGTGTTGATGCTGATGTTCGACCATACGATTGGAAAGGACGCGTGCGTGATGGTCGTAGGCGTAACTAACGACAGCAACGCAGTCGCCCGTGCTTTCACGATTGGCTTTGCTACTGAGCTCTCGACGGACTAAATCTCGGAACGCTTCCGAACGATTCTTATAGTGGCGCTCTTTTAAAAGCCGCTCAAAATCATCTGCTAATTCGTCGTCGACGGAAATCGTAATCCGTTGCATCAAATTCTCCTCGAGGTGAAAATCTCAATGGTTTTCGATTATAGTTTCGGCAACTGTTTTTTGGCCGAAATCATGCCAGTATCTGCACTT
>CAZHBC010000181.1:0-2446 GCA_964530715.1 uncultured Sutterella sp.
TGAAGCACCGCATCGATTGCCTCACAGTGATCTTCCACATAAAGCCAATCACGCACGTTAATCCCTTCACCATAAACAGGAAGGGGTTTGTCATTTAGTGCGTTAATAATCATGAGTGGGATAAGTTTCTCTGGGAAGTGGTACGGCCCGTAGTTATTTGAGCACCGTGTAATCGTCACAGGTAATCCATACGTTCTGTGGTAGGCAAGGACCAAGAGATCGGCCGAGGCCTTAGAACTACTGTAAGGAGAACTTGTGTGTAGCGGTGTTTTCTCGGTAAAGAAGAGATCCGGCCTATCAAGCGGCAGGTCCCCGTAGACCTCATCTGTTGAGACCTGGTGATAGCGAGCGATACCAAACTTACGGCAGGCGTCCATAAGAACAGCCGTACCTAGAATATTGGTTTCCAAAAAGACCTGAGGATTCTCGATAGAGCGATCAACGTGACTCTCTGCTGCGAAATTCACCACAACATCAGGCTTTTCTTCTTCAAAAAGAGCGAAGACTGCTGCTCGGTCGCAGATATCTGTCTTTGTGAAGCGAAAGTTTGGATTTTTCAACGCCTGAGCGAGGGTTGAAAGATTACCCGCGTAGGTAAGCTTATCTAAACAAACGACGCGATCCTCAGGATGTTTTTCTAACCAATGGTAAATAAAGTTAGAACCGATAAACCCTGCTCCGCCCGTGACAAACAATTTCATAATTTAAACTCCATGGCGCACTCTTTAAGTGCTGGGTGTTTTTTGTCTTTTTCGCTTAAGTTAAGGGGACCGACTTCTGGCCAAGCGATAGCAATATCAGGATCATCCCAACGAATTCCCCCCTCATCCTCGGGGTGGTAAAAATCATCACACTTGTAGGCAAACTGTGCCGTCTCACTTAAGACGAGAAAGCCGTGCGCGAAGCCTCGCGGAATAAAGAACTGACGATTATTTTCCGCCGAGAGGATAACGCCCACGTATTTTCCATAGGTTTTGGAAGATTTCCGTAAGTCCACAGCAACATCAAAAACTTCCCCAGAGAGAACGCGGACAAGTTTTGCCTGCGGGTGTGTCTTCTGAAAATGAAGTCCTCGGAGCACTCCCTTGGTTGAAGAGGACTGATTGTCCTGCACAAAATTCACGCGGATTCCTGCCTTCTGGAAATCTTTTTCGTTATAGGTTTCCATAAAGTAACCACGGTTATCTCCGAACTTTTTCGGTTCGATAACGTAGACACCGTCAATCTCAGTTTTCGTAAATGCAAATTGCCCCATAATCTCGAATCTATCTCAACTGTTAATAGCTAAATTTCCCCTGTGCAACGTTTCTTAAGTGCGCTCCATAGGGAGATTTCCCATAGCGCTCTGCAGCCTTTAAGAGCTCTTCTTTCGAAACCCAGCCATTTCTAAAAGCGATTTCCTCAGGAGCAGAAATCTCCACACCCTGTCTATTTTGTACGATGCGGATGTATTCAGAGGCCTCCGCAAGGCTTTCCATCGTCCCCGTGTCTAGCCAGGCAAATCCACGTCCCAACAATTGCACATTTAGGCGTTTTTCCTGTAGATAGAATTCATTAAGCGTTGTGATTTCTAATTCCCCCCGAGCCGATGGCTTTACTTCAAGAGCCTTCTCAGAGACGCCCTTCGGATAGAAATAAAGCCCCGTTACCGCATAATTACTGCGAGGAATTTTGGGTTTTTCTTCAATCGAAATCGCATTCCAGTTCTCATCGAACTCCACAACACCGAAGCGTTCGGGGTCCTTCACGTAGTAACCGAAAACCGTAGCCCGTTCTTCCTTTTGGGCATGTTCGGCGGCCGCTTTCAAGGCTTTAACAAAACCGTGACCGTAGAAGATATTGTCGCCTAGCACCATGGCACAGGCGTCCTCTCCAATAAACTCTTGCCCCAAGATGAAAGCCTGCGCAAGACCATCTGGACTTGGCTGGACCTTATAGGAGAGCTTTAAGCCGAACTGCGAACCATCCCCTAAGAGACGCTCAAAATTCGGTAAATCCGTTGGCGTTGAAATCACGAGAATCTCACGGATTCCCGCTAACATCAACGTTGTAAGCGGATAAAAAATCATCGGTTTGTCGTAAACGGGTAAAAGTTGTTTACTCGTTACGAGCGTTAGCGGATAAAGACGTGTACCCGCGCCACCAGCTAGGATGATTCCTTTCACGGTTTGGACCTTGTGGAAAACATTGTTTGTTAATTTGATTTCGCGCTTCTACTGCTCTAAGTTCAACGAAGGGGAACCCGTCTCCTTCTTACAAATAGTTGCGCCTTGTCGAATGATAGCAACGACGGAAAACAAGGTTTTCAAAAAACTCAATAAATCCCCTAGTAAATGCAAAAAAACCTCTGTATGATTCGCGCCCATTAAAAAACTAACACAAATCGCAAGGAAGGTTTTTATGTGTGTTCTTTTGAGTTTAATCGAAGAGCCGAAAACCAAGGTGA
>CAZHBC010000182.1:0-2390 GCA_964530715.1 uncultured Sutterella sp.
ACAACCATTCGGTGAAAGAACATTGGTGCGCAAAGGATGCTTTCTTAGGTCCGCAACTTCTCGCACTTGCAACGCTTGCGCTCGTAGGTGTTAGCGGAGTTTCCGCTCCTGTACTCGTTAAGCGAGGGCACTAGGAAGGAAAAGAATAAGTTTTTTTAATTTTGAAGTGTTAAACGTATGTCAACAAAGAAGGAAAAGACTCGCACGGTTCCAGAGGCTCTCAATCACTGGCGTGAAGCGGCTGATTTGATTGCACAGTCCGCAGGTCCCTCGGTGGAGGTCGTTTTACATGACCTCTCAGATCCCGTGCATTCGGTGGTCTACGTTGTTAATGGCACAGTCACCGAGCGTCAAGTCGGACAGGGCCTCCGGCACCTCGTCCTCGAGATGCTTGAGGCTGAAGCCCGAGGAACGGATCTTTTGCCTCTTTGGTGGTTTTGGTGGAAAGAAAAACTTATTCGTTGCACAACAAGGCTTATCCGTAACGCAGAGGGCATCCTCATCGGAGCTCTCTGCGTAAACGAAGATGTAAGCGAGAGTCTCAATACGTTTAAGGGGCTCTCGCGGAAACTTCCAGGACTGAGAAACCTCACACTGACGCTACCAGAACCTGGGGCTATCCTCTTTGATGATGCTGTGAAACCTCAGAGTCTTAAACCCACAGCAACTGGGAAAGAAACGGTTCGCGATATGGCTTTCAAAATCGTTGCTTCTCTTGCTCGGGAGCGAGGTCTTGAGGGGGCAAGTCTAGATAGAGCTACCCGCCGAAACTTTGTTCGTGAATTAGAAAGTCGTGGTGTCTTCTTAGTGAAAGGAAGTATTGAAGAGACCGCATCCGTTCTCGGAGTATCCAAGGTGACTATTTATAGCGACTTAGATGCCCTGAGAGAGGAAGAGGAAAAATAACCTCAAAAAATTTTTTTTAACTTTTGGAAAGGAGTTAACTATGCGTTTTATTCATCCTGATTTCAAGGGCGCAAACCCAGGGCATTACAGCCCAGCAGTTGTTGTGGGAAATTTGATGTTCATCTCCGGGCAGCTCTCCATTGACCCCGATACGCGCGAAGTTTGCAAAGGGGACATCAAAGATCACGCTCGCCTTGCTCTCAATAACTTAGATCGCGTTTTAAAGGCCGCAGGGTGCACCCGTGATCAGGTAGCCTTCTGCCGCGTTTACACGCCATCGAATACCTACTGGGGCTCAATTAACGAGGTCTATGCTGAGTTCTTTGGGTCTCATAAACCGGGGCGCGTCGTTGTCTCAACATCGCCCTTGCACTTTAACTGTTTAGTCGAGATTGAGGCGGTCGTAGAACTCAAAAAGGAGTAACGAATGGACTACATTTGTACAACTTGCGGTAAGAAGATTTCCACTGACACCCGTGCTGCTAAGTGCGAGTGCGGTGGCATCTTTGAATTGGATTTCAAGCCTGAGAAGTTTGACCTTGCGAAGGTTGATAAAGGCACCTGGAGTCTTTTCCGTTATCGGAAATTCTTAGCTGGCGAAGGCGAGGCTTGGCGTGATGTGACGATGGGAGAAGGAATGACACCCGTCGTTGAAGTGAAACCCGGTGTCTTTCTTAAGGTTGACTATGCGATGCCAACGCTTTCCTTTAAGGATCGCGGTGCGGCAACACTTGTCTCTCACATGAAGGCAATTGGTGTGAAGTCTTGTGTGCAAGATTCAAGCGGAAATGCAGGGCACGCTGTTGCGGCTTACTGCGCTCGAGCGGGAATCGCTTGCGAAATCTACGTTCCAGAAGGAACGAGTCCTAAGAAGATTGCGATGATTGAAGCGGCGGGCGCTGCGGCGCACGTCATTCCTGGCAATCGTGACCATTGCGCTGATGTTTGCCGAGCACGCGTCGCCGAAGAGGGAGTCTATTACGCCAATCACGTTGTAAATCCCTACTTCTACGAAGGGACGAAAACCTATATTTACGAAGCTTATGAGCAGCTTGGCCGCATCCCTGAGCACGTCATTGTCCCTCTGGGTAACGGCACTCTTTATATCGGTGTGATGAAGGCTTTAGAACACCTCCTTGAAAGCGGTGCAATTGATCATTTTCCGAAGGTCATCGCTTTGCAAAGTGAATATTGTGACCCCTTGTATCAGGCAGTGAAGAGGGGCTCAGACGACGCGTGCCAGGTCGATGTAAAACCAACGATTGCAGAAGGCATTGCCATTGGTAAACCCTTGAGAGCACGGGAACTTCTCGCATACGGCCGTAAACACAATGTCACTTTCGTTCGAGCCCCCGAGGAAACTCTTCTTTCTTGGCGTGAGAAGCTTGCCCGTGCAGGTTTTTATATCGAACACACGACGGCAGCGAACTTTGCTGCTTGGGAGCAGTATCAGAAGGAAAACGGGCCTGCTAGCGACGTTCTTA
>CAZHBC010000183.1:0-2336 GCA_964530715.1 uncultured Sutterella sp.
GGACCTGCAACAACATCTATTCGCTTCTTAAAAACATCGTCTATGACGTTGTAAGAAAGCTCGCTCCTCGCTTAAAGACTTTCGCGTGGAGAAGGCCAAGCGGCATCGAAGGGGCTACGCAGGGCGAGTCCCCCTCCTTAAGAGGCCTCATGGCGCTTTTACTTTGGACTGCGGGATTTATCCTCGCAATCCTTTCTAGTACGCAGGTTTCTTTCTTCGCAGGCGAGGTAAGGAGAACTCTTGAACTTGCTGCCAATGCTCTTTATGCCGTGACGGTGCTTTGGTGCGCCAAGGAAGCTCTAATCCTTCTCTTGAAGAAAGGAAAAAGGGTTCTTGCGCTTTTCCTTTTGGTTCTCTCTATCGGCTGTGTTTGCTATTGGTACAAGGGCACATTTGAGCGTGCCAAACCCTATTTCACAATCTTGTTGGGTCTTTGGAGTTTGGTGCCTAGTCTCTCGCTCACATTTGAGCGGTATAGACCCGCTCAGTGGCTCTACCCGAAGGCAGATCCTACGGTTCTCTACACGCCAAGCGCCTTCTGGCTTGTCATTCTTTTATGTAACTATTTGCCAGTGCAGTCTTACTGCACGGCGCCAGAACTCTTTTCCTCTCCAGACGTTGTCTTGGCAAAACTCCTGCTGAATTCGGCAGTTTTTGCAGTTTTGCTTTATTTGGCGGGAAAACTTTGGCAAGTCTTAGGTGTCATACGGACCGCCTCAGTGATAACGGCCTTTATAGCGGTCCTCTTAACAATCTATGCGTTCCTTTTGCCGCTTGATGTGGGGACGATTGATGGCTTTCAGATCGAATACCCCGATAGGCTTTATCGGGCACGTAATGTTTTGCTTGACGTGGCGATTCTTGCTGCTCTTGCTGTGCTCTTTTATCAAATGCTTAAGAAAAAGGCAGTTTCAGTCTTGCACTTTGCATTTGGTTTTGCCTGCGTGGCAAGCATTGTCGCTGGCTTGGGGCAATTATGGTCGACGCGTGGGCAGTGGTTAACCGATACGCAGTCAAGACAAACGGCGCTTCCCACCTATAACGAGACAATGCTTGGATTCACAAGCGAAGGGAAGAATACGGTTGTCTTTGTTCTAGATATGTTCTCCGGGCGGCACGTTGAGGAGATTGTCTCCGCGAACCCCGAGCTACGGGAGGCGTTCTCTGGCTTTGTTTGGTATCCAGATACTTTGGCTCAAGGCTTTAGAACCAACACAAGCATCGCAACGATGATCTGTGGCAAGGCCTGTACGATTGGTGCCTTAAATGAAGGAAAACGCGAGGCGCTTGTTGAAAAAGTCAATCAGCGCTACGCAGAGGCACTCAATGCATTCGGGCAAGAAACAGATATCTTTGTAAATGAACACAGTTGGCTTGAGGCACAGCGCATCGCGCCCTATGCGAAGGCGCCAATTCAAGCAGTTCGTTATTTAAGTTCTGCGTATTTAAATCGCTATGCACAAAAGAAAGGCCTTGAAATTAGCGTTGGAACAAGCGATGACTTCCTTGCGGCTGTGAGCCTTTTCTCTGCGGCGCCTTGGTCTCTGAAGTCAGTGGTGTATTTTGATGGGCATTGGATTACGCAGGCTATCGGCTATTGGACAAGTGACCGTGTGGCAAATCGCTTACAAGAGTGGGCCTTCTTGGAACAGTTGCCTGAGATTTCTAACGCAGAGCAAAAACGGGATACCTATAAGTTTTTCCACTCCGAACTTACGCACTACCCCTGGTTGATGGTTCCAGGCAAGTGCGGAATCGTCCGCGACTTGGGCGTGGGGAAGAATTATCCACAACAAGCAGTTGAGACTTGTGCCCTGCAGGCTCTTGCTCGCTGGTTTGATTGGATGAAGAAAAATGGTGTCTATGACAACAGTAACATCATCATCGCTAGCGACCACGGGGCAGGGCAATTGCGTCTTAATCCGCTTCTCCTTGTGAAAGCACCGCAGGCGAAGAATGTTCCGCTTCGTCGCAGTAATGCTCCGATGGCCCTTTCGGATATCCCTGATTTGGCGAAGGGAGATTTTGTCGCGCCTTCTGCGGATAGAGAACGTGTCACTTACGATATGGATAAGGTGGCAGAGGATCATTACAAAGGCGCTATTGAGTATCGCATTAATGGCCCCGTGACGCAGAAATCGAGCTATCCGAAGAATTTCCCCGCATCCGAGATTCCGTACTAAGTCCCTGTTAGCCCTTGTGTTGCGGCAAACGTACAACACAAGATATTTGAATTTCCTTGAAAAAACTTCGGACGAGTCTTGACATAGCTCGAAAAAACAGCGAGAATCGCAGTCTTTTCCGACTCCCGAGACGTTCGGGAGATGGGGTGTGAC
>CAZHBC010000184.1:0-2259 GCA_964530715.1 uncultured Sutterella sp.
GCGATTCCTCCCCATGACTAAAGTCAGGGGCTCCCTCGCGCCTTTATTGTGGGAAAACGCATTTTCCCAAAATTTCACAAATCTTGCGGGCACGAAAAAAGAGCCAACTTCTGTCAGCTCTTCTTTCAAAGAACACACGTCAGAAAAGAAACCGCGCTCTTAGCGCAACTTCACTTCCTTAAAAGCGACATGCTTACGGGCAACCGGATCGAACATTTTCAGTTCGAGCTTGCCAGTCGTGTTCTTCTTATTCTTCACCGTCGTCACGAAATAGCCGGTCTTAGCCGTCGATTCGAGCTTGATGATTTCGCGGGCACCTTTTGCCATGGTCCGATCTCCTGAAAATTAGATTTCACCGCGGGCACGCAAATCCGCGAGCACCGCATCGATACCGACCTTGTCAACCGTGCGCAGTCCAGCCGTTGTCAAGCGCAGGCGGACCCAACGATTCTCACTTTCGACCCAGAAACGACGATACTGCAAGTTCGGCAGGAAACGACGATTGGTCTTGTTGTTCGCGTGCGAGACTTGATGGCCGACCATCGGCTTCTTGCCGGTGATTTGACAGACTCTTGCCATCACATACTCCCGTATAAAAAAGTTAAAAACACAACGCACCCTGTCCGAAACAGTGTGCGGACTAAAAAAATCAAGGAAGGCGATTATAGGGCAAAGCGAAGCCCGAAACAAGTTTCGGACGCCATCGTTTTGCCAAGAGAACTCTGCTACGTTGCAATTAAAGAAAAGACAACGCTTCTCTTAGAGGATAAAGTCTTCTTTATCATGCTGAAAATCAAAAGGCTTACGCTCAAACTTAAGAAAAAGGTATCCCGTGAAAAAGACTTCTCTTCTTACGCTTTCTTTCGTTGCAACGCTACTTCTTAGCATTGCGCCGTCTCTTTCTGCATCACCTTCCATTGAAGCGCAGGCAAGTAGCCCAAAAACTACTATCGAAAAGGAGGAAGCCGCCTTTTCCGTAGAGGGAATCCCAGAGAAAGTCTTTCTTGCCATGCAGGGAAAATCCTACAAAGAGGGCTGCCCTGTTGCGCCAGAGCAACTAAGACTCGTTCGGGTTCTTCACAAAACCCGCGATGGGAAGACTCTCACGGGCGAACTCATCGTGAATCGCCTCATAGCCGAGGACGTTCTAGAAATCTTCCAGGCACTCTTTAAGGCCAACTACCCCATTGAGAAAATTCGCCTAATCGACTACTACAACGCAGACGATGAAACCTCTATGCGCGATAACAACACGAGTGCATTTAATTTCAGGTTTATCTCGGGAACAAAGCGCGTCTCAAATCACGGGCTGGGTCTAGCGATAGACATTAATCCGCTCTACAACCCATACGTAAAGACGCGCGATGGTCGCACGACAATTGAACCCGCAACAGGCGCGCCCTACGTAGATAGAAAGAAAATCTTTCCCTACAAAATCGATCACAACGACCTTTGCTACAAGCTTTTCACAGAGCGAGGCTTTGTTTGGGGTGGAGATTGGAAGAATCGGAAAGACTATCAGCACTTTGAAGCGCCTAATGCGAAACTCATCCCCCTTAAAAAGACGCTTTCAAACCCAATCGCAAAGCACTAAAGAAAACTTTCAGGGATTTTCTTCTTTCTCGTTAGAATGCCTTTTTAGATTTTCTAAAGGAACCTATAGTAGCGATGAAGATTCTTCTAGCTAGACCGCGTGGTTTTTGTGCGGGCGTGACTCGGGCAGTGTCCGTTGTAGAAAGAGCACTTCTTATCTACGGAGCACCGGTCTACGTGCACCACGAAATTGTCCACAACCGCACCATTGTCGAAGGTCTTCGGGAGAAAGGTGCAATCTTTGTTGACTCTCTAGAAAGTGTTCCCGATGGGGCAACACTTATTTTCTCTGCACACGGCGTTCCTAAAAAACTCGAAAAAGAGGCACGAAACCGCCCACTGCGTGTTTTTGATGCAACCTGCCCTCTGGTAACAAAGGTGCATAGAGAAATTGCGAAGATGCATGAAGCGGGCCTCCCCGTTGTCATCATTGGCCACAAAGGCCACCCCGAAGTCGAAGGAACCATTGGACAGGTTGAAGGGGGGATTTCTGTTGTGGAATCTGTCTCTGACGTAGCAAAACTCAGAGAGGATAACGGGAAACTCGCCTGCATCACCCAGACAACGATTTCCGTTGATGACGCAAAAGAAGTAACCGCAGCGTTACGAAGCCGCTTTCCGAATCTCGTTGAACCCAAGAAGTCTGATATCTGTTACGCAACACAG
>CAZHBC010000185.1:0-2220 GCA_964530715.1 uncultured Sutterella sp.
CAAGCCTACAGAGAAGCGCAACAGTTAAAGGGTGCGGGAGATGCCCGTGCCAATGAAATCTATGCACATGCTTTTGGAAAGAATCCAGAGTTTGCTCGGTTCTATCGTAACCTTGAGGCGTATCGCTCGAGCTTTGGTCGTCAGGGCGATGTGATGGTTATCGATTCAACAAGTGAGTTCTTCCACTATTTAAAACAACCGGAGGGAACAAAGTAATCGCATTGCGTAAGAAGAGCCTTTGCACTCTATGAAAACGATTCTCCTAGCATTGGGATTTATGGCTGTCTTTGAGGCACTGTTGCCTCTCGTGAAGCCAGAGTTGTGGCTTAGGATGTTGCAGGAGATTTCGCGGGAAAGTGCGGCGCGCGTTCGTACAGTAGCCATGGTTGTCATGGTGCTTGCACTTCTTTTCATATGGGCTGTGATGCTTTTACTTTGAAGGCTGGTTTGGCGTAAAAGATTTTTGTTTTTGACTTTTGGAGATTAAAAAATGGCAAAGAATATTGTCATCGTAGGAGCCCAATGGGGCGACGAAGGCAAAGGGAAGATTGTCGACTGGTTAGGCGAGAAGGCCGATGGCGTTGTCCGCTTTAACGGTGGAAATAACGCAGGTCACACACTCGTTATCAATGGGCAGAAGACGATTTTGCGTTTGATTCCTTCTGGCATCATGCATCCTGGGAAGATTTGCTACATCGGCAATGGTGTGGTGCTTTCTCCTGAGGCTTTCTTTTCAGAAATCGATGAGTTAGAGAGCAAGGGTGTTGATGCAGAGTCCCGTATGCGGGTCTCGGCCAATGCAGCGTTGCTTCTGCCGTATCACGTTGCCTTGGATAAGGCTCGTGAAGCAGCGCTCGGCGCAAAGAAGATTGGTACAACGGGCCGCGGCATTGGTCCTGCGTACGAAGATAAGGTTGCGCGCCGCTCTGTGCGTGTGGCTGACCTTTATGATGAAGCGCATTTTGCCGAACGTGTTCGCTCGATTTTGGAACTGCATAACTTTGTACTCACAAAGCACTTGGGCGCGGAAGCTGTGGATCCTCAAAAAGTCATCGATGGTGCACTTTCTTACGCTGCTCGCTTAAAGCCCATGCTCTGCGACGTCTCGGCAACGCTAAACGCTGCGATGGATGCCGGTAAGCGCTTCCTCTTTGAAGGCGCTCAGGGGTCGATGCTCGATATTGATCACGGCACATTCCCCTTCGTGACAAGCTCTAATACGGTAGCGGGTTCTGCCTGTGCGGGTGCTGGTGTCGGTCCGCATCGCCTTGACTATGTCTTGGGTATTACAAAGGCCTATTGCACACGCGTTGGCTCGGGTCCCTTCCCGACAGAACTCTTCGGCGAAGAGGGGGAAGCCCTGCGCGCTAAGGGCAATGAATACGGTGCTGTGACGGGGCGTCCTCGCCGCTGTGGCTGGTTTGATGGGGCGGCTTTGCGTCGCGCCGTTCAGATTAATGGCTTAAGAGGCCTCGCTGTCATGAAGCTTGACGTGCTTGATGGCATGGAAACCGTGCGGCTTGGTGTTGGCTACAAGGTTGATGGAAAGCCTGTGGATTTGATGCCTTATGGTGCGGAAGCTGCTGCCCGTTGCGAACCTGTTTACGAGGATTTCCCGGGGTGGAAGGAAAGCACATTTGGTGTAACGAAGTGGGAAGAACTCCCTGAGTCTGCACAGCGGTATCTCAAACGTTTAAGCGAAGTTGCAGGTTGCCCGATTGCTATGGTCTCCACGGGACCCGATCGCAATCAGACTATCCTTTTAGAGGATTTGTTTGACTAGAAAACACTTAGAAAAACCGAGAGAAGGGAACGCTCTCGGTTTTTTGATTCGATTTGTTCCGCGCTTTTTTAAAAAGGGAAGTTAAAAATGAGGCACGTATACGTCGAATGGGGCGAGTACAACGATTTGTGCGAGAGGCTTGTAGCGCGCGTCACTGAGAGCGGTTGGAAGTTTGATTCTTTGCTTTGCTTGGCTCGCGGTGGCATGCGGCCTGGCGACCTCTTTAGTCGCATCTACTCGATGCCGCTTGCCGTGTTGACGACAAGTTCTTACCGCGCGGCCGCTGGTACCGTGCAGGGAGATCTCGACATTGCAACTTACATTACGGGAATGAGTGACCTCAAAGGGAAACTTCTCTTGGTCGATGATCTCTGCGATACGGGTCAGACCGTTGTGAAGGTCATCGAACACTTAAAGGAGCGCTATCCGCGCATCAC
>CAZHBC010000186.1:0-2212 GCA_964530715.1 uncultured Sutterella sp.
ATTCAATCAAGATGGGCTTTAAGCGCTTAACAACCATCGCGCGCCCTTGAACCTGTTCAACCTCATTGGGGGCAACAACGGACTCGGGGGCAATGTCTGTTAACTGTGTGGGCATTCCCTTGGCAAGCTTTTCAAACCAGAACTTTGTAAGTCCTGTGAGAACCTTGCCTTTGTTCTGAATTGGAACACTCAAGATTACGTCAAAAGCACTGATACGGTCAGTGGCAACCATGAGAAGTTTGTCATCGCCTACGGCGTAGCATTCGCGAACCTTTCCGCGATAGACCAAAGGTAAACCACTCAAGCTCGTCTTCATTAGACCTTGCATAAGGATTACTCCATTTTTAAATAACAAAAAACCAGAAAAACTTCACAACAACGAAATCTGTAGAGAACCCAAAAAGTTCATGCCCCCGAATTTAAGCACAATAAAAAAATCCTCGCATCGGGAAAAGCGACTAATTCCTCTTGTTTTTGTTGAAACTCAAGAAAAATTCTTTTTCTTCTCTGAGTACTGGAGAAGAACTCAAACCTTAAAAAAATAAATTTCCCTCCATTAAGGATTTCAGAGGGCATTTTCTTAAGCGGTGAAACAACATTAGGGTTCTCCCTTTTTTAGCCTCGTATCCCCCTTTTGGCGGGGAAATTTTTGAGTCGCTTCGTTTAGAATGAATAACCGAAGGCACTTAACTATTTTTAAGCGCATTCGAACAAATTTAAATTCTTCGGAGCTAATCGATATGGCACTCGTCAGTCTTCGTCAACTGCTCGACCACGCGGCAGAAAACGGTTACGGCATTCCCGCCTTTAATATCAACAACCTCGAACAGGTTCACGCCATCATGGAAGCGGCTAAAGAAACAGGCGCTCCCGTGATTATGCAAGCCTCCGCAGGTGCACGGAAGTACGCCGGCGAGCTCTTCTTAAAGTCGCTTATCGAAGCGGCCGTGGAAAGTTACCCTGATATCCCAGTGTGCATGCACCAGGACCATGGACAGAGCCCCGCAGTTTGCCAAGGCGCAATGCGTTATGGCTTTACATCTGTGATGATGGATGGCTCCTTGATGCCCGACGGCAAGACTCCCTCGACCTATGAGTACAACGTCGAAACGACTAAGCGTGTTGTTGAAGCCGCACACTCCATCGGTGTTTCTGTTGAAGGTGAATTGGGTTGCATCGGTTCTTTGGAAACCTTGCAATCTGCTAAGGAAGACGGTCAGGGCGCAGACGGAAAGATGACCCGTGAGATGCTTCTTACCGACCCCGACCAAGCGGCGGAATTTGTCCGTGCTACACAACTTGATGCTCTCGCAATTGCGATTGGCACAAGCCACGGCGCCTACAAGTTCACACGTAAGCCCACAGGGGAAATCCTCTCGATCCAGCGCGTTAAAGAAATTCACGCCCGTCTCCCAAACACACACCTTGTGATGCATGGATCGAGCTCTGTGCCGCAGGAATTGCTCGCAATCATCCGCCAATACGGTGGCCAGATGCGTGAAACCTATGGCGTCCCAGTGGAAGAAATCCAGGAAGCCATCCGCCATGGCGTCCGCAAGGTTAACGTTGACACGGATATCCGCCTTGCGATGACTGGTGCAATCCGCCGCTACTTCGTTGAGAACCCGAGTGGATTCGATCCCCGTGGTTACTTAAAGAAGGCCCGCGAAGCCGCCAAGGAACTCTGCAAGAGCCGCTACATTGCCTTCGGTTGCGAGGGACAAGCCGCCCACATCAAAGCCACACCGCTTTATGTGATGGCTGACCGTTACGCCAAGGGCGAACTCGCACAGAAAGTTATCTAATAGAAGTAAGTTCTTGGGGGAGTCAACGATTGGCTCCCCTTTTTCTCTACGCATGTCAGAAATAAACGCTAACGACTTAAAAGGGAAAACGGGGCTTACGCGCCTAATTAATGCAACGCACTACTCCTATGATGGAATTCGCGCTGCACTTAAAAGCGAAGAGGCCTTTAGAGAAGAAGCTCTTCTTGCGCTCATTCTTATCCCCGTGAGTTTTTTTCTTCCCGTTGACCTTGCACTGAGGCTCCTTTGCCTTTTTTCTGTCTTCTTAGTGCTCATTGTCGAACTTTTGAATTCAGGCATTGAAGCCGCTATTGACAGAATTGGACCCGAAATTCACCCAAAATCGAAATTTGCTAAAGACTTAGGTAGCGCAGCTGTCCTTTTTTCTCTTACACTTTGCGCTCTTA
>CAZHBC010000187.1:0-2187 GCA_964530715.1 uncultured Sutterella sp.
TTAAGGCAGGCGAGGCCGCCGTGATGAATTCGGATAAAGAAGCCTATGCCTTCATCGAAAAAGCGGCAGAAATGGAATCTCAGAAACTTCGCTATTTTGACAAGATGGGAGGTAGCGAAGACTGCTCTCTCTTGCAGGCGCGTGCGCAGAAGTCGGGAGCGAAGGCTGCGTTCTTCTTCTGGGGCTGCGAACATCACGGGCACCACAGACCCGATTTCGATATCCAGGATACGGTAAACCTCCCACATGCAATTGCTGTTCTAGCGGATATCGTTAAGCAGACTAACGGCTTGCATTAGCCTTTCTGGGAGCTGCGTTAGAGTTTGAGGAATTCTCTCTTTAACGCAAAGAACTAGGAAGGAAGCGCCCGCAGTTTTCTTATTTGCGCTTTAGGGCTTATGAGAAACACTGCGGGTGTTGTTTTGTGTACTCTGTGAGCTTAGGGAAAACGCAGAAGAGCCCTGTGACACTTTGCGGCTTTTTTTCTCTTTAAAGTTCGCAATTCATTAAAATCCTTCAATTTAAAGAAAACTCCCGCCAACTTTCTTATGCGAGAAAAAGGTTAGACGCGATAACTATGCAAGAAATTCTCATTAATTGCTCTCCGCGTGAAACGCGTGTTGCGCAACTCGAAGACGGTGTGCTCGAAGAATTGCACATCGAGCGAGTCGCTGTGCGTGGCTTAGTTGGTAACGTTTATATGGGTCGTGTCCTTCGCGTGCTCCCTGGGATGCAGTCAGCATTTCTTGATATTGGCCTAGAAAGAAGTGCCTTTCTCCATATTATTGATATCGAACAGAGACCCGCAGAGGGTTCAGAGCCTCTTCCCATCGAAAAGCTTCTAACCGAGGGACAAAGCCTTATGGTGCAGGTCGCAAAGGACCCAATTGGCACCAAAGGAGCAAGGCTTACGACAACAATTTCTCTTGCGGGTCGTAAGCTTGTGTATCTTCCTGGCGACTCGCACGTTGGTGTGAGCCAACGCATTGAGGATGAAGAGAGGCGAGAGGCACTAAGAAGCCAAGTGCTTGCCTTGCGTCCAGAAGCGGAGAAAGGCGGCTACATTGTTCGTACCTGTGCAGAGCGCCCGACAGAAGATGCGGAATTTTTGCGCGACATGGAGTATCTCGGACGTCTGTGGCGTGAGATTAGCGATAAAGCTTTGCATAGGGCGGCTCCTTGCTTGCTCTATGAAGATCTCTCTCTAGCGCAACGCGTATTGCGTGACATGGCGCAGATGGAAACAGATGTCATCCTTGTTGATAATCGTGAGGTCTATGAGTCGCTTCGTGTTTTTGCGAAACGCTTTGTTCCTGGGGCGCTTAAACGTTTAAGCCTTTACGAAAGTGAAAGGCCACTTTTTGAGGTGCGGGGAATCGATCAGGAAATTTCCAAAGCCCTCGAAAGACGCGTAGATCTCTCCTCGGGTGGTTACCTTGTTTTCGATCAAACCGAAGCGATGACAACCATTGATGTCAATACGGGGGGATTTGTTGGAAAGCGTGATTTTTCTGAAACAGTTTTTAAAACAAACTTGGAAGCAGCGCAGATGATTGCGCGTCAGTTGCGGCTTCGTAACCTTGGCGGCATCATCATCATTGACTTTATCGATATGGCGAGCAATGAAAATCGCGCAGCAGTGCTCTCAGAATTACGACGCGCTGTTGCAAAAGACCATACGAAATTAACTGTTTCAGAATTCACAGAATTGGGTCTTGTTGAGATGACTCGTAAGCGCACGCGGGAGTCTCTTGCGCATGTACTCTGTGAGAGTTGCCCAATCTGTGGGGGTCGAGGGGAGATTAAAACCGCTCGCACGGTTTGCTATGAAATCATGCGTGAAACGCTCCGAGAATTCCGCCAGTACCAAGATGCAAAAAGTTTCAAAATTCTTGCCTCTCAGTCTGTAATTGATTTCTTCCTAGAGGATGAATCTGCCGCCTTGGATTTGCTACAGGAAATGATGGGTAAAGTTGTCACTCTCGAAGTGGAGTCCTCTTATAGTCAAGAGCAGTTTGACGTTGTTATTCTGTAAATAAGATTGTCCCTTTTTGCATGAAGTAGCACAAGAGTTCTTTTCCCCTTGAGAAAGAGGGGATTAATTTTTCCTGGGTGCTTTTCTCTCGCCTGCTTTTTCTTTTAAGAGGAAGGCTCCTGCCGCGCAGAAGGCAGAAAGAGCTATGAGAA
>CAZHBC010000188.1:0-2161 GCA_964530715.1 uncultured Sutterella sp.
CTTTACAGCCGCTTTTTCTCTTGTCTCCCTTGAGGCAGGAGCGGTGATTCTTGAGGCTCCGAAACTTACCGAAATCACCGCACACTCCAAAAAGATTGTTCCCCTTGTTGTTGGCGTACAGATTGATGCGGACATGGGGGTATATGAGGAAGCGGTAAACGTCACAGTTCAGGCGCTCAAAGAGCAGTTCTCTCCTAATCGCCTTCACATCCAGTTTTTTAAGGAACAAGAACTTCTTGCAAGACTTCAAACTGGGAATATCGATTATCTCTTAACGACAGCAGATTTTTTTAGCCGTTCAAATACACATAGTCCGAGGCTTTATCCGATTGCATCTCTTTGGCCAAAGTATGCTTCTAGCCCTTCGGAAGTCGATGGCGCCCTTTATTTCACACGCGCTTCTAACCGTGCTGCAAGAACTGCGGAAGATTTAAATCGGCAGAGTATTGCTCTTACTTCCGTAAATAGTTTCACTGGGTGGATTATTCCGCGGCGTGATGCTTTTCGGCGGGGATTTAATCCAACGTATTTCTTCGAGAAGGTTTCCTTTTACGGCGATGACCCAATGGATGTCGTTACAGCGGTTTCTAAGTCGCAAGCCTATGCGGGTGTTTTACCCATTGGTGTTTTTGAAAAGCTCTGCGATGAAGGACGCATAAAGGCAAGTGATTTTCGCCTGATTGGCGCGAAGCAAACGGGAACCCGGGGTGTTTCATTTTCTACGGAACTTTATCCTTCCCTTTACATCTCAAAAACGGAACGGATTAATCAGCGCCAAGCGAATTTGATGGTTGAGGCTCTGCGCTCGGTGAGAATTCTCAATGCAGGATACCGTTGGGGGCCGCCAGCATCCGATCGTGTGATTCACGATCTTTTTTACGATTTGAGAATTGGTCCTTACGAGAAAATCGGACAGTGGTCTTTTGCGAACTTCTTATCCGAACATAAGCTAGCGGTCTCAGCCTCAGCGGGAATTCTTCTTTTAATCATTTTCTACTCGATGATTGTTTCCTATGCAGTTCGTAAAAGAACACGGGAACTTCGTTTAGCTCTGCAGGAACGCGAGAAGATTGAACGGGATGCCATTGCGAGCCGAGATCGTATTGCGAGCCTTGAGAGAGCAGGGATGATCGGTCAGATGTCCACCATGATTGCGCACGAATTAAAGCAGCCGATTGGCGCGATTACGAACTTCGCGCATGGAATGCTTCGCCGTGTTAAGCGTGGAGACATTGATACAGAGGTTCTTGTTAACGTCTTGGAAGAAATCGTTGAGCAGGGAACAAGAGCAGGAGAAATTGTCAATCGTGTTCGTTCTTATGCAAAGCAGAAAACACCGACCCTCGTTACGGCGGATTTAAGTGTTTCTGTAGAGCGTGCGGTAGAAAACTTCAAGCGCTCTAGACGTAGTGCGGCTCACATAACGACAGATGTCGCTCCTTACCTTTGGGCAGATATTGATGACTGGGAAATCGAGTTGGCAGTGCTCAATCTCTTAAAGAATGCAGATGACTCTGTTAAGGAATCTTTAGATGGAGAAATCCACGTTCATGTCTTTAAGTTTGAGCAGTATTGGCGCATCGAAGTGAGCGACAATGGGCCAGCCATTACGCAAGAGAAGGTCGACCAATTCATGATGCTTTTCATGACAACAAAGGCCTCTGGTTTGGGCCTTGGACTTTCGCTTGTTTCAAGCATCGCAGAGCGCCACAAGGGACGGCTCATCGGAAGAGCTAATCCCACGCGGGGGGTGACGCTTAGTCTAGATATCCCACGCTCGGAGATTGAGCCTGAGGATGTCTAGTACTAACTTTTAGAGGCCAAGTGGTCAAAAAATTGTAGGTTTTAGCCTTTTTCGCCCCTTTTTAGGGGCGTTTTTATAACTATTGAGAAGATAACCACAAATGCAAGCAAAAGATAGCAAAGTAAATGAAGTTAGTCGAAATTAGTGAAAAATAGAAAAATTTCGGGAATTTTCCTTAGAAAATGCGTATTTTTGACAAAAAAATGCGAATTTTTGACATTTTTCGCCACGTTTTTAGGCGTCTAGTAGCGCTTTCCCTATAATCCTCAGTAGATTTTTCAGAGTGTGTCTAGGTTTGAAGTCCTAGATGTTTGTTTTCGCCTTGGAGTAAAGCTACTCTGAGGCTTTCGTTCGAGT
>CAZHBC010000189.1:0-2153 GCA_964530715.1 uncultured Sutterella sp.
TGCATCTACACGAATAACAACATCACAGTCGAGACTATCGTCACGAAGGAATAGAGAAAAAATGACTAAACAATCGATGATGACTCCGAGAGAAATCGTAAGCGAACTCGACAAATACATCGTTGGGCAGAACGCCGCAAAGAAAGCGGTTGCAATTGCCTTAAGAAACCGTTGGAGACGTGCACGGGTCCCTGAGCCTTTGCATTCGGAAATCACCCCCAAGAACATCTTGATGATTGGACCCACGGGTGTGGGGAAAACAGAAATCGCACGCCGCTTAGCGCGCCTAACGGATGCCCCTTTTGTGAAAACAGAAGCAACAAAATTCACCGAGGTGGGTTACGTTGGCCGCAACGTTGAGTCGATTATCCGTGACTTGATGGAAGCGGGTATGAAACTCATGCGTGAAGAGCAAAAAAGACGCGTTCACGTGAAGGCAGAAGAAGCCGCGGAGAACCGTGTCTTAGATCTTCTTGTTCCGCCTACAACACAGGTCACTAACCCCGATGGGACGCCTGTTGCTCCTGTCGAAGGCGTCGCAAGAAGAAGACTTCGTGAAGACCTAAGAGCTGGGCGCTTAGACGAAAAAGTTGTTGAAGCAGAAGTCCCCGCTAATGGTCCTGTCTTTAACATGATTGCCCCTGAAGGCATGGATGATATGGAAAACCAGCTTCAGAGCGTTTTCGAGAAGTTGCAACAGCAAAATAAAGAAAAGCGTCGTTTAAAGATTAAAGAAGTTCTTGCAATTTACACGGAAGAAGAAGCTGGGAAACTTATCGACAAATCCGAGTGCGTTCGTGACGCGATTGCGAATGTGGAAAATAACGGCATTGTCTTCATAGATGAAATCGACAAGATTGCTCGGGGTGGTGAGACAAACGGCGCGGATGTTTCTCGCGAAGGTGTGCAACGTGACCTCTTGCCACTTATCGAAGGAACAACGGTAAAGACGAAATACGGTTGGGTTAAAACTGACCACATTCTCTTTATTGCTTCGGGGGCTTTCCACCTCTCTAAGCCCTCGGACCTTGTGCCTGAGTTGCAGGGGCGGCTACCGATTCGTGTTGAGTTACAGAGCCTAACGAGTGAAGACTTTGAGAGAATTCTTACGAGCACAGATGCTTCTCTTGTTAAGCAGTATGAGGCGCTTCTCGCAGCGGACGGCTGCAAGATTACGTTTGATGCTGAGGCAATCCGTCTTATTGCGCGCTACGCCTTTGAAGTAAACGAACACACGGAAAACATCGGTGCAAGAAGACTACACACGGTAATGGAAAAACTTCTTGAAGATGCAAGCTTTACCGCAGGAAACTGCGCAGAATCTACTGTGAATATTGACGCTGCGTACGTAAAAGAGAAGCTCGGAGACCTCGCCCAAGACGAAGATCTCTCCCGGTACGTACTCTAAGGGTCAACAGCAGTGGAAATCAAAAAGACTACGCACGAGGCTAAGAGAAACTCCCGCAACGGGGTTTCTCTTTGGCTTTTTGACCTTGATAACACGCTTTTCGATTCAACGACATCGGTTTTCCCAGAAATCCACGAAAGAATGGCGACCTTTATTTCCGAGCGCCTTCATATGGATTTCGAGAAGGCAGCCGCACTGCAACACACCTATTGGAGAGAGTTTGGTGCAACGTTCTTGGGGCTTGAGAGACTACACGGTATTGACCCAGAAGAATTCTTCTATAAAACGCACACATTTGATTTAGAAAGTGTGATTCGTCCGATTCTCGGTAAGGCGAGACTCCGGGAAATACTTACGTATCTTTCGGGACGGAAGGTAATCTTGACAAATGGCCCTCACGCTTACGCGGAGCGCGTCACGAAGTTCCTTCAGATTCGAGATTGTTTTGAAGAGATTATTTCGCCAGAGGTGATGCGCATCCCTGGCGCTTGGCGTTGTAAGCCTCAGAAGGATGCGATCTCTTTTGCCCTTGCTCGCTCGCGTGGTGTGGCAGAAGAAACCGTTCTAGTAGATGATGGGTTAAGCAATTTAAAGTCTGCAAAAGCCTTGGGGCTAAAAACAGTTTGGTGCATTGGCCACAAGAAGAGGTGTTATGCTGGAAAGCCCGCTTATGTGGATTGCATCGTGCGTGATGTCTCAGAACTTGCGAAAATAACGCTCAGTCGTAAGCCAGTGAAAGAGGAGC
>CAZHBC010000190.1:0-1168 GCA_964530715.1 uncultured Sutterella sp.
CCTAGGTTAAAGGACTCTTTTCCGCCCGTAATCGAAATACTCGTCGCTGTGGCGATGAAGTTTTCTCCAACTGTCAACCTATCTGTCGCAGAGACATCGAGTGCTCCTCCTGCGGTAATTGGCGAGGTCGGAGTAAGCGTTAATTCTTTAGCCGTAAGTGTCAGGGCACCATCAGCCGTTGCGTTAAAAGATGTGGCATCTAGGACACCAGCTGCTGTAACAGTGAGCTCCCCTGCCTTCGTAACCGTGAGACCAGAAGCATCAACCTTCCCCGACTCAGACTTAATTGTCATCGCGCCCGTAGAAGATAGCGTTGCATTCTTAAGCGCCACCGTATCTTTAGCCGTAAGTGTCATAGCGCCACTAGACGATGCCGAGATTCCTTCAGCTTTCAAGTCTCTACCGGCTTCGAGCGTAAGAGCCGTACTATTGACGGAGAAATTCTTATTGAAAAGAATATCTTCGCCTGCCTTAAGTGTTACCGCACTGTTAGCACTCTCTATCGTTGTGTCATTGTTGACAACGATGTCCTTTGCGGCCGTAAAGCTTGCTTCCTTCTTATTGGATACGACCGTAAGAGACTCTCCAAGAGTAATCGACCCTTTGGTTGATTCAACCAAGATTCCATCTGTCGTACTCTCAAGTTTGTCGTTCTTAGCAAACGTGATATCGCCCTCTGCAGCGATACCAAGTCCGTCTGAAAGGACTGACACATTATCGCCGAAAGTGATACTTTCCTTAGCGGTAACCACGACGGCGCCATACTTCTCCGAAGTAATATCGCCTGTTGTCTTACCTGCTGCAATCGTTACGTTATCTCCGAACTTCACGGAACCTGTATCAGAATAGAACAACACAGATTCACCCGAAGCAACCGAGATATTGTTTTCGATGTCAAGGTTCTTACCACCCAAAACTGCAACACTTCCCTTTTCAGAGACAATAGTTGCTCCGCCAGATGCGACAGTCAGTGTTCCAAGCGCACCGATAACAATCGTGTCATCTTCGGCATTGGTCGAATCAGCCTTCACTGTAAGTGTGCCACCTAGTTCAAGATCTCCAGAAGAGACCAGATAGACGCCACCGTTTGTTGCCGATAAGTTCGCACCACTTCCTAGGTTAAAGGACTCTTTTCCGCCCGTAATCGAAATACTCGTCGCTGTGGCGG
>CAZHBC010000190.1:1178-2147 GCA_964530715.1 uncultured Sutterella sp.
GTTAACTTATCTGTCCCCGAGATTTCGAGTGCACCACCTGAGGTAATTGGAGCGCTCGAATTAAGCGTTAATTCTTTTGCCTTAAGTGTGAGAGCATCCTTTGCCGTTGCCGTTAAACCATCGGCATCGAGTATCTTCGCAGAAGAGACAATAAGTTTTCCGCCCTGCGCGTTGAGCGTGGTGTTCTTAAGAGAAATTTCGCCATTTTCTGTTTCAACCTCAAGATCTCCTGTCGTCGCAACAATCGTTGAGGAATTCGCCGTGAGGTTGCCGTAAGCAAATAGATCGAAGCTTTCTCCAGTCCAATTTCCCTTAACGACAAGATGTCCTGGCGTTTTCTCTGTACTTCCTTCAGTAAGCCCACCTATTGCAGCGAGAGCAACGGTTTTCGCCTTAATCGGGTCATCCGTGGTCTCAACGGTAAGCGTCCCAGCACCAACTCCCGTGAGATAAACCCCGTCGAGCGTTGTACCAGGAGTTAAGGTCTTCACCACAACAGTGTCTGCCCCATTAACACGAAGCGAACCGTAGCTTGTGACTTCTCCCTTTTTATCCTTCGTATCCGCTACACCAATTCCATTGGCAATGAGTGTCACGGATTTTTCTGTGTTATCCGCACTGATGTATCCCAAGAGAGAGCCGAGGTCATTGGGATCTTGCCAAGCCCGGATTGCACTAGCCTCTAGAGTAATGCTTTCATTTGTGCTACGGGCCGAATAAATCGTTAGCACACCATCAATTTTCAAATCATCTTTCAAATGGTCCAAACTCTTCACATTGCTAAAATCCGCAGTTTCAATCAGACCAGCTATCAAATCGTCCAAACCCTTCACATCGCTAAGATCTGCAGCTTCAATCAAATCAGCTATCGAAATGTCCGGACTCTTCACATTGATAAGACCTGCAGCTGTAAGCTGTGTCCAGCCCCCCTCCGCTTGGTAAACAGAGATGGCAGAGTCAGCGGTACCG
>CAZHBC010000191.1:0-2106 GCA_964530715.1 uncultured Sutterella sp.
CCCAAACTCTTACCTAAAAAGAGGATGACGCGAAGACGCAACTTCATAAGGTTCTCTGGCAGGGCATCAAGTGCCGCGAGAATTTCATCCCACTGTCGTGTTGTAAGAGACCTGTCGGCAAAAGCCTGTGGAGCGCCTTCTCCTGCAAGAAGGCGTACTTTGGAAGAAACCTGATCGAAGGGATTACTTCTTAGGTAATTCGTTTTTGCTAAGAAGTTAAAAAGAAGCCTCACGGCAGTGGTTGCCGCTTTGCGACTCGCTGGGCTTAAAGGGCCATTAAATGGTCTCCATGCCTCGCTTAGACGAGGGGCGTTCTTGGGGCCGATCCACGTAGCCTGCGGTAACCTCCACCGTGTAGCCCATTCTTCTTCCGACGTGCGGCCGAGCTCCTCAAGCCAACGGTAGTAAGCCGCAGCGTCTTCCGCTGTCGCAGAACTTAAAGCCTTTTGTCTTTCCATTGTGATCCAAAGAAGGAATCTTTCTGCTTGATTGCGGTACTGCGCGCGGGTGTTTGCATTTGCGGCTCTTGCCTTTAGCCAAGAGTCAATTGCTGCAAAATCATTGGTCGCTGAAATTGATGCGGGAGTCTCTGAGCGGTTTTCTCCGTACTCGCCAGAAAGCGCGGCGGGAAGTTGGCCAAGCACAGAGGAGAATTCTTTTTTCGTAACGAGAGCACTGCTTGGCGACGTGTTCTCTATAACTTTTACAACTTTCTTTGTAGGAGCGGGTGAATCCTTTGTAACGGGATAAAACTCTGGAAGAATTTCTCCAATCTCTGGCGCATTCTCTTTTAGCCAATCAAGGAGTTGGACGGCAGTATCGCGAGAAATTACATCGAAGTTTTTAAACCATGAACTCCCTGCATAGGCAATGTGTTCATAGAGTTCTTCAAGTGTCGTGTCTCCAAAAGAGGTAAGCTCATCGAGGACCTCTGCTGAGAAGTCTTCCGAGAGTGCATCTTTTAGAGGCGTTTGTCCGTCAAAGCTCACGTCACTGTGTCCTACTGAAAAGAAAGGTAGAATACCCCGTTCGTTCGTGCAATTTTAGGAGAGAAAAGATGGCTTTGGCCGTTTTTGACGTTTCATTTAAAGGGTTGCTTAAATCTGGAGCTACAGCTGAAGACCACTACGTTGCGGAGGCTGTCATCGGAATTGACACAGTGTTGACGTCTTCGGCCCAAGAGTTGTACGGTCGAATCGTCGATTCAGAAATCGATATTCGCAGAGCCCCAGGGTCAGACTTGTTTGAAGTGGACTTCGGCTTTGGCATTAATCTTGGCATGGCTCGCCGCGCCAAACTTGCCCAAGATGAACTTCTCATGGATCCGCAGCCGATGGTTGTTATCGATGCTTTGGGATTGCGTCCCAGAGATTTGGCTGATGCACCCTCAAGTGACGTTGAGGATGGAACCTTAGATGGCCTTTTCCCGCTACTTATTGCCATCGGAGGTAGAGAAATCGACCGCGTCGATTTATTGGGTCGTGTGGTCGATATCAACTGTGGTGACGATGTCTATCACGTGAGTTACTACACCTATAGATTGTTGCGTAACCGCGCTGTGCGGCGTGCCATCGCAGCGCTTGCTGACTCTTTGAAAGATACGAAGTTGCAACGCATTGTCTTTACAAGCCGCACAACTGGCGAAGAAATCCTAGTACTTGATTCGCGGCACATCGTCTCTCTTTCTATGCCTGCGGAAAAGGAAGTCCTTCTCGTTGACGAAGTTCGTACGATGGCGCTCTCTCTTCTTGCGCCTGTCTACGGTAGAGAAGCCGCTTGGACATTTTCCACCGGATCTCAGACACTGCGGATTAATATGCGAGATGAGCACTTCTCTGCGCTTGTGGATAACGGCGTTTTCTCGCTCTATCCAGGGGATGTTCTCATCGCTAATGTGCGAATCACAACGAAGCAAACCGCTCAAGGGCTTACGAGCGAATATAACGTCCTGCGTGTCGTGGATATGCGGTGGCCTAATCGTCATATTGCGCTCCCAGGAGCATAAAAATGAGTATCTTCGCGCGGCTTAGTGTACGCCTAGGTTGCGTTCTCTTTACAGCCGCTTTTTCTCTTGTCTCCCTTGAGGCAGGAGCGGTGATTCTTGAG
>CAZHBC010000192.1:0-2092 GCA_964530715.1 uncultured Sutterella sp.
GCTTCTGCGTCTAAGACAAAGTCCAAATCGACGGAATCAATGTTAAAAGGAAAGGGCCGATAATCTTCTCGGCGGACAAGCTTGTTTTCTGTTTCAGACATGGATTTGGAATCCGAAAATAGAGAATAAATTTGCGCTCATTTTAGCGCCGATAGACGGGGTTTTCTGCCGCCTTCTGAACGAGAAATAGAACTAAACCAAGTTAACTAGAAATGCTTCTGAGAGAAGAAGCATTCTCAGGCGGACGTTGCGGTTTGATTTCCAGAGCCAATCAAGAAGATTTCATTTTTGGGAAGTGTGAGGGTGTTGAGGCTAGAAATGGATTGATTTTTATTCGAAAATACCCCAGGTCAAACCGCGCAAAATGAGGAGAGATTCGTATAATGAGCGGTGGGCAAAAACATCTTTACTTCCTTAAGGTCTAGGCATGGAAAATACGGCACTGAAAAGAGCACCTTATGGCGAGTCTGATTATTCCTATATTCGAGAGGGAAACTTCGCCTATGTTGATAAAACACGGTATATCGAGCTGCTTGAGCTAAAGAGCAATCGATTCCCTTTTATCGTTCGTCCACGCCGTTTTGGAAAGACGCTTTTTACGCAAATTCTTCTCGCCTACTATGACGTAGTTGCTGCCAAGGATTTTGAAAGTAACTTCGCTGGAACCTATATTGGAAGCCACAAGACTCCCTTGGCGAATACGTACCGCGTTATTCAGTTCGATTTTTCTGGAATAGGAACCGATGACTTTAAGGCAGGATTTTTGAGTAAAGTCCGGAAAGAACTGAATCGTTTTTGTAAGCGCAATGGCTTTAAAGAGGGAACAGATTTTTTATTTCGGGAAATCAAGACCTATACTAATCCGACGGAACTCCTGAGCGATTTTCTTTCTTTATATGGCAATTATTATGAAGAGAAAATCTATCTTATCATCGACGAGTACGATCAAGGCCCCAATGACGTTCTCGCAACGAGTCTTCCCGATTTTCAAGCACTAACAAGAGCGGGAGGGCTACTTAAAACTTTCTACAGCGAACTGAAGAGTTTGTCAAAAGGCGGTGGTCCGATAGAAAGAATCTTCATCACAGGCGTCACTTCCATCCAGCTTGATTCAATGACTTCAGGCTTTTCCAATGCCGATAGACTCACATACGAGTCTGTGTTCGCGGGAATGTTTGGCTTCACGGAAGAGGAACTTCGGGACTTAATTCCGCAAATCATTGATCTTAAGAAATATGGCAAAACGCTCGACGAAGTTTTAGAGCGGATGCGTGAGTGGTACAACGGCTATGTGTTTTGCCCAGAGGAAGATGTTACGGTTTTCAACTCCTCAATGTGCCTAAACTATCTTGATGCTATTTCTGAAACAAACCGAGAACCCGTGGAAATGCTCGATCCGTCGGTAGCGAATAGCCTTGACAAGATTGAGTCGGTTCTCTCTTTGGGAGACCCAGCTTTCGTGAAAGACGTCATCAGTAAAGCGTTGCGCCATGAGCCGATTCCTTTTGGTGGGACTCCTCAAGTCCTAAACCTCAATGATCGAGCACAACTCGATAATGCGGGTGTTCTTTCTGCAATGCTTTATATGGGTTTCCTTACCTTCGCGCCGAGGAATCGCAGACAACTCGTCGTGCCTAACCGCGCTATTGGCATTCAGTTCTTTGAGTACTACTTTAAGAGGGTCCTCCAGGCTTCTGAGAGTGGGTTTGATAAAGCCGAGTTCGCAGCCGCTTACAAGGCGCTTGCCGCGGGGGACCCCATGCCGTGGTTGCAGCTTTCAGAGGCGCGTTTGGGAGAATCAAGCGGCGTTCACCTTAACATGCACACGACAGAGAACTCTCTACAACTCATGCTCTCTGCAACGCTTTGGTTCTCTGAGGACTATAAAGCCCAGCTAGAAGTTGAATCGCGAGGAAAAGACTCTGGCTACATGGATATGCTCTTGGTCCCTCAGAAGAAAGAGGGTCTTCCCACCTATGTTGTTGAATTAAAGCACGTAGCAAAGGATGCAACAGAAGCCGCAGTTGCTAATGAGTTGAAGGAAGCCCGAGAGCAGGCAGAGCGCTATAGCGCGGGCGAAGCGGTTAAAGAG
>CAZHBC010000193.1:0-2058 GCA_964530715.1 uncultured Sutterella sp.
ATGCAAAGCGGAGCTGTGGCGCTAAATCGTTCGGGTGTCATCACAGTTAACGGAAACATCGATGTTGTTAACCGCATCGTATTAGCGGCGTCAAAAGTGGAAATTGGTTCCGGGGCGAAACTTACAAACAAACGTGCGCTCGATGGACTTAAAGCAGTTGTCAATATTCCTGCTTCCTCTGGAATTACTGAAGTATCCGCAGGCGTAGACGGTACGTTTGAAGCGAAAGACACAGCGGATGGGACTGGCGACATTCTTCTTTACGCGCGCACGGACACGAAAGATGATTCTTCTATAGAAGCAAAAGTTAATATTGCAGGCACGGTCGCTTCACGCGGCGATGTCGGAGTTGTTGCTCTTGCGGGTAATGGAACCTACAACGAAGGGACTTCCAAATTCGAGTCTGGCATTTCTGACAGTGTAAGAGACGCAGGAACGGTTAAGGCCACAGTTGAAGTTACGGGATCAATTTCTTCTGATAAAGACGTTGGTATCTTGGCTCGGGCTGATAACCAAGTTCTAAATGGCGGAGCTCTTCAGAAGCTCGTGGGTAACCTCACCGCGAAGGTGCTTGGATCCATTAGCGGGATTAACGAAGCTGTTGCATACGGGAATCTCAAAACAGTCTCTACAGTTACCGTAGCAGAAGGCGCTTCGATTAACGCAGCTGGCAATCTCTCCATTCAGGCCCTCGCAGATACTCGCCTAGAGATTGGTGCAGCATTTGCGGCTGTTCAGACTCTGGAACTCCTTAAAACTGGCGCAGAGAAGATTCCTGCCGCAGCAGTTGTTGTCTCTATGATTGACACGCAATCTAGTGTCGTTATCAATGGGTCACTTACAACGGGCGGAAATCTTACGATTGCTTCTGAAGATACCCTTAATGGCACGGCTTCTGCAGTTGCAGCGGAAGCCTTGGGAAAGGATAAAAATCCAGGGCACATTGCCTTTACATACGCAAAGTTTGAAGGCGACAGTAGTGTCAACATTGGAAGTACCGCTTCTGTTACGCTTAATCAAAAGACGGGATCAGCTTCGGGCGGTGATGTCTCCATCACCTCTAAGCACACAAGCCGTGTGAACACGACGGCAGATGCTAGTGTAGAAAGAGAAGCCTATGGCGCAATTGCCATTAACTACACGGAGCACAACACCACTTCCTCGGTGACGCTAAATACTGGCTTTACGGGAGTTGCAAATAAGCTAACCATCGAATCTAATAACACGACTGAGCGTGAAAGCATGTATGCACAAACACGCACGGGTGCAGTCGATGGTTTTAAGGTTAAGGTCGATAACATCGTTAAGGGGCTTAGTCAGAACTTTGCCTCGGGGCTTCTTGGAAATGCCGCAAAGGCAGTAAATAAGAATTTTGAAGCAAAGAAATTTAGGCTTGTTGGCACTGCAGGCGTTATCACGGGAACGCAGTCTTCCACTGTGACAATTAATGCCCCGGAAAAGACTCTTAAAGCCGCAGGAGATATTTCGATTTCTTCTCTTTCGAAGAAATTCGATCACCACTACACTGTTTTTGCACAAAGTGATGGTGATAAGTCTAAGGACGAAAATCAAACAGGAGAAGTTACCGTAGCAGGCGCAATTGGTTTACTCGTCGTTCTCCCTGATGGCAGTGACACTGTCACATCCGACCTCACAATCGCTGACAAAGTAACGATTGAATCTACCGCAGGGACTGTTGTTATTAACAACAAGGCAGAGATTAGTTACAACCGCATCCAAGCGATGATTGGTGACTTGCTAGAAAAGGTCGAACTCTTAAAAAAGATTTATACACGTCATAACCAAGGGAGTGATGCGGGTTGGGACAAAGTAGAGACAGCTAAAACGACTTTAGAAAACGCAAGTAAGGCTGAAGGGGCGAATCCCAGTACCCTTTTGAAGTACACGAATGACGTATCGACAAATATCAAAACAGCTTTCAAAAATTTGGCCACTGCTACTGTTACGGGAATTAGCACAGTTTTTGAAGTCATAGAAAGTGCTTGCCAATTCATTCAGGTGGATAGCTATGTGAATAGTTATGTGTCGGCCGCAGCA
>CAZHBC010000194.1:0-2048 GCA_964530715.1 uncultured Sutterella sp.
CTCGCTCGTCTCACGGGCCTTACACGCCGGACGATTCGCTACTACATACAGATTGGTCTTCTCCCTGGTCCCCATGGAGAAAAGAGAGGTGCTCGCTATGACGCAAGTCACTTAGAGCGCTTACTCAAAATCCGTAGGCTCACTGCCGAGCACGTTCCACTTGAGGAAATCGCTTCCGAACTTGAAGGCGATTTCTCCAAAGAAGAGCCAACAAAACTAAGAGAAAAGCACGTTGGCCAAATTGAAGTACGAAGCCACATCACGCTTGGAGACGGCGTTGAACTCGTCATCGATGCAAAGAGCGCAAAACTTAGCGCAGAAGACATTCGAGACATTGCCTCTGAGATTGTTACTTTGGTAAAGGCGAAAAAAGAGAAGAGAAATAGCGACGACTAAAAGCACTAAAAACCACGAAACAAAACACATTTTAGGGAGAGAAATTAAATGACAGCACCAGGACTCAAATCAATGGACCTTCAAGCCCGTGTAGAAAACTTGATGCTTTCCTACACGATTACGCAGCACTATGAGAACACAACTGAAAAGCCAATCGAGATTGCTTATAGCTTTCCCGTGGCGCCTAGCGCAGTAATCACAGGATTTGAAGCAACTCTCGCAGGCATCACCCGCAAAGCTCGGGCTTTCCCCAAAGTCGAGGCAAAAGAAAAATACGAAGAAAGCCTTGAAAAGGGAGATGCCCCTATCATGCTTGAAGTCGAGTATGGGACCTGTTCGGCATCCTTGGGAAACATTAAGCCTGGGGAGTCGGCTGACGTAAAAATCTCTTTTGCTGAAGCGCTGGAAGTGCGGCAGGGTACTGTTCGAATCAACATCCCGACTGTGATTGGTGACCGTTACGAGATGGATTCGGATGAAGTCCCCGAAGAAGAAAAAGAAGTTACGACAAATATCTTTGCGCACTACGCTTGTAAGGGAGTAATTGAGATTACGGGTTTCCTTGCTCGGGGACGCATCAGTTCTCCTACGCATGCAATCTCCGTTACCGCCAAGGATTCTGGCGCGGTGTGCGTTGCGTTACCGAAGGACGCTGCCCTTGATAGAGATATCACCGTTCTCATCGGAGAGGTTGCTGGCGAGGGACTCACCATTGGGAAAGATAAAGAGAAGTGGGCGGCCGTTGCTTCCTTTGCTCCAGTAGCAGAAACTGAGGAGCGAGCGCTTGCGCTAAAAATCCTTGTGGATTGTTCAGGTTCCATGGATGGAGATCGCATCAAGAATTCCAAGAAAGCCCTGCGCACGTTGGCTAAGGGCCTTAAGACGGAAGACACGGTAACCTTCACGCGCTTTGGTTCCGAGTACGAACACGCCATTGAAAAACCGTTACCCTGCACAAAGAAAAATCTTCGGGATGTTTTCTTGCGAGCGGTAAGAGAAACGGATGCCGAGATGGGTGGCACGGAATTAGCGGAAGCACTGAAGGCTGTAATGCAGCTAAAAGTGGATTCTGCTGAAGGAAGTGACATTCTCCTCATTACGGACGGTGACGTTTGGGGCGCAGAAAAACTCTTTAAGCGGGCTCGGGCCTCCAAGTGCCGCATCTTCATTATCGGCATCGGTATGGCTCCAGGGGAGGCGTACCTCGGAGGATGCGCAGACCTTTCAGGTGGCGCCTACGAGGCTGTTCACACGGAAAGTGAAATCGAAGACGCGATTTCTCGGATGTTTAGCCGCATGAGGACTCTTAGAACAAAGTCGATTGCTATCGATTGGGGAAAGACGGAACCCGAGTATCAAAGTGAATTGCCGAAGTCGATTTTCTCTGGGGACTCTCTTACCGTCTATGCTCGGTTTAAGGAAAAGCCAGAAGGGGTTCCAAAACTTACGTGGAAGTCCGCAGGCGTTAAACACAGTGCAGAACTTAAAGCCACAGAGCTTGTAGCGGGAGATGACATTGCAAAGCTTGTTGCCGCTTCAGAAATGAATTCCTCAGAGGATGTAAAGGCGCAGGAACGCATTGGTTGTGAGTATGGGCTTCTTGGTGATGCAACCAACCTCCTACTTGTAATCGAAAGAGAAGATGCAGATAA
>CAZHBC010000195.1:0-2024 GCA_964530715.1 uncultured Sutterella sp.
ATTTCTTTGGCTCGCGTGTTAAGAAGTTCGGCTGCGGCTTGAAGAGTCTGAGCATCCTCTGGCGGTACGTCAAAGGCGTACTGCCTATTGAGGACTGTCAGCGTGACTTTACTCATTAGTGGTTGGCTCCAGATTGCAAGGCACCAATGATTGCATCAAGACGTTGTGCAAACTCGGCCTGTTTTGCTTCACTCTCAGCCTTCTGAGATTCAAATTGCGACTGGGCATTCTTGAGCTGGTCGCACTCGGCCTTCGCGGCTAAGGTTTCCGCACGAGAGCTTTCAAGAGCGGCCTTCAAGGTGTCGTTTTCCACCTTCAAGGCACGGTATTCTTCCAAAATCCGCGAGACAGACTGCTCGAGTTGTTCCAATTGCTCGTTCATAGAAACTATCCTTTATTCCTTAGTGTTTTTCTTTAAATCTTGAAGCGTACCGAGAATTGTTGCATCGGCTTCGCGTTCTGTAGGTAACGGGTCTTTCTCAATCTTGGTAACACGACCATCGTCCCCGAAGAAGATGGTCATTTTACGAAGTTCAACATTGCCGTGCCGAGGATTAAAGTAATAAACATAATCCCAGCGGTTTAAGTGAAAGTCACTCTTTACAAGAGGTTCTCCGATGAGAAACTGCACTTGAGCGCGAGACATCCCAAGAGTGAGTTGCTCGGCCATCTCTTGTGTGACAAGGTTACCCTGTGGCACATCAATACGATAGACATAGCTGTTGTAGTTGCAACCGGCTAGGCCGATAGCAAAAGCAGCGAGAATAGGCAGTGTCAGGCGCAGTTTTTTCATAAAATTGAGTCTTAAGAATCCGTCAATCTGAATTAACCGCTATGATAACTGTATTCGGCGTTTTTGGAAGGAGTGAGGCGATGGAAGAAACGTCAGCAAGTGTTTCACAACTAGAATTGAAGAATTCTGGTCTTAAGGCGACTACGCCTCGAATGCGTATTTTGGAGCTTTTTCTGAAAGCTTCCGATTCGTCGGTACGCCACCTCACAGCGGAAGACGTCTATAAGAAACTTATCGCCGAGGACCTTGATGTGGGTCTGGCGACAATCTATCGCGTCTTAACGCAGTTTGAAGCCGCTGGCCTTATCGTAAGGCGTCAACTCGGTAACGGCCTTGCAACCTACGAACTTGAAAAGGGCGAGCACCACGATCACATCGTTTGTGCCCACTGCGGAAAGATTGAAGAGTTTGTTGACCCTGAGATTGAAGCAAGGCAGAAAATCATTGCCGAGCGCTTCGGTTACGAACTTCAGGGGCACAGCCTTTCGCTTTATGGCCTTTGCGCTGAGTGCCGAGAGAAGGTTAAAGCGAATAAAAAGATTTCTCGCATGCGCTAGCGAATGCGAAGTCGTTGTCCTGCGTAGATACGTACAGAATCTAAGTCATTTAGCCGTCGCAACTTTGCGACGGTCGTCTTGTATTGCTTAGCAATAGCGTGAAGTGTCTGTCCACGGTGCACGATGTGCGTGTTTTGTCCTGCGGCAACTGGGCGACTCCTCTTTGCGTTTGCTGGAATCGTGAGAACAAGTCGTTGCCCAACGCGAAGGCGATTGGAATGACGGCTATTGGCTTTACGTACCTGCGCCTGTGTGATATGAAAACGCAGAGCAATGCGAGAGACCGTGTCTCCCTTTCTCACACGGTACACAACACGCCTTGCACTTGGGGCTGAAAGATTAAGGTGGGCAGCAAGCGCTTCTTCTTCGATATCAACGGGGTCTTCCTCATTTGCAGAAACAAGAAGGGCAGAGCCAGCGAGAACTTTGCGTCCCTTGGGGATGTGATTAATCCTCACAAGTTCTTCTTCTGTCATCTCGTAAGTATCAGCAATCGAGCGAACAGTTTCTCCTGCCTGCACACGGTGAAGTTTCCAACTTGAAAGGGGTTTACCTGTGTCAACCCAACTAGCGAGGTTATCTAAGAAAACGTCGAGGTTTTCTGTTGGAAGAAGAAAGGAAGAATTGTGGTTTGCAACAATAACGGGAAGGTTAAACCCAGGATTTAATTGCCG
>CAZHBC010000196.1:0-2022 GCA_964530715.1 uncultured Sutterella sp.
CGCGGTGAGGTTTCTATAGTCAACGCCATAGAGACGCTCGAAAGCGTTAATGTGGCAGCGCTTCTTATGAAGTTTCCTTCCTTCAAACTTTGCAAGCGCTTCCCTCTCGTAGAGGTATTCGTCTTCACCACGTGTAGCGGTGATTTCAGCAATGCGAGAAGTTGCATTTTTCATCGCAATCGCTAAAGCCTCAGGAATGCGCTCAAAGCGAGTTCCCGCAGGGAAAGAAGCGAGTGCTTCATCCCAAGTGACATTTGTCGTGTCCCCAAGTGGCATCCAAAGCGTAGAGGGGGCTGTGGATGATTGAACTTTTCGGATCCAAAACAAACCGTCACTTACGGCATATTCAAGTTCGTAGGCCAAGGCCCACCCGTAGAGATTGACAAAGGTAGTGTCAGCCGTGCGAATCGGTGTTTTATCCCAAAAGGATTTCCATACGGGATAGCAATCAAGCGTAAGAGGAGAAAATTGCATGCTAGAGAGGTCTATTTCTTCTTAAGGCTCGCATTGTATCGGGCTAAGCATCCTCGGAGCGGATTTCTTTCGTAACGAGATGCAACGCTAGAGCACAACAAAACGCATGAGTAGCATTGCAAGAGCGGCATTAGCAAAGCCAATTACCATCACAACGGGAATGTAGCGGCTTTTAAGTCCTGCAACCGCAAGGATGCGACCAAGGAGTTGCAGCTGAGATCCAATGAGCATCACTGCAGGAAGTAGGATTGCAACGTGTTCGACAGTGAATGTTCCTCGCATCACAAAGCCTAAGACGAGAGCCAAGGCTCCCGCACCACTGGCCCAAGCTGTTAATAGTACGGTTGCGGCTTCCCCTGGAAGCCCGAAAATTGCCGTCAAAGGCGAAAGATACTGCCCTATGAGAACTAGAAGGCCTGATATCTCCAAAACCTCGATAAGCGCAAAAGCGGCGATTACCGTTGGAAGCATGTACAGGACGGCAATCTTTGCCCCCTTTCTTAAGCCATCGATAAAGATCTCCAGGGGATTCATACGTCTTCCTTCTTTTTTAAGTAAAGACGCATGAGGTTGGCCCCTATGATCTTACAGAGGAGTACGACGCCTAAGGGAATCAATACCCCCACGGGAAGATAGGCAAAGAGCATACTTGCCACGGAAAAATAAAAAATGACCGAGGCGCCTGAAGAGAATTCAAAAGCGCAGAGAATCGTTCGTTCTTTTTCTGTGATGAGTTTTTCATCGGAAAGTTCTCGGGTCATAACGGCTCCCGCATCGGAACTTGCGAGGCTAGAAACGATTGCTACGGCGCTTGCGCCAGACAAGCCCATGAGAGGTCGTAAAACGGGTGTAAGAAGCTTCTGAGCGGCTTCCAATGCCCCAAAGGCAATCGCAACATGCACGACGCCAACAGCAAGCATGATGTTGGGGATAAAACTTGTCGCATAGAGAAGAGCGCCTCGGGCGCCTTCTCCACCTTTTCCTAGGAAATTCGTTGCGTCAATGATTGTCCCAAATTTCCCAACAAGCGTAGCGTAGTCAAACCAAGCGCCATACGTTCCAAGGTGCTTGGCTGCGCCTGAGAAAAAGAGAATGAGAAGAAAAAGCGAAAGATAAGATAAAAGGGAAGGGCGCCGCCTTCCCCCTTTTTCTTTTGAATCTTTCACGCTGGTTTTCTCCATTCCTAAAAGTCGTTTCCTTATTTCGTTCCAGTCGATCCGAAGCCACCCGTGCCGCGGGCGGATTCTTCAAAACTATCGACAACACTGAATTTGGCCTGAACAACTGGGACAATGACAAGCTGTGCAAGACGTTCAAAGGGTTCGAGTGTAAAGGGAGACGAGGAGCGATTCCAGGTCGAAATCATCAACTCCCCTTGGTAATCTGAATCGATAAGACCAACGAGGTTTCCAAGGACGATTCCCTTTTTGTGCCCAAGGCCGCTACGAGGAAGAATGAGAGCTGCGTAGTTGGGGTCTGCAATATAGATACTCAATCCCGTGTGTACTAGGACGGTTTCTCCTGGGGCAATCGTAAGAGGGGCATCTA
>CAZHBC010000197.1:0-1995 GCA_964530715.1 uncultured Sutterella sp.
TAGTCAACCAGACTTGCTCCTCACAAGCCTCTCTCTTTAGAGAGGGGTAGTTGACTCGAGTTCTATCCATTAGAATCGTGGCATTATGGCAAATATCAATCTTATTTTGGCAAGTTCCTCGCCCTATCGGCGTGAGTTACTTGCAAGGTTGGGACTCCCTTTCCGTTCGATTTCTCCAGAAATCGATGAAAGCGCTCACCCCGATGAAACTCCTCTTACCCTCTCTCAAAGACTCGCTAGAGAAAAAGCGTTAGCGGTAAAGAAAACCGAACCCGATGCGGTTGTGATTGGCTCAGATCAAGTCTGCGAACTTCAAGGCCGAGCTCTTGGGAAACCCGGCAATTTTGCAAATGCCTTTAAGCAGTTAAAAGACATGTCTGGGAAAAAGGCCGTCTTTCACACGGCGCTTTGCGTCATCGACCGAGAGGGGAACATTCAAGAGACGGTTAGCGATACGGTTGTAGAGTTGCGAAATCTTTCTGATGAAGCAATTGTCGACTACCTAAAGCGCGAAGAACCCTATAACTGTGCAGGAAGCGCAAAAATAGAAAAATTAGGGATTGCTCTTATGAAGTCGGTTGCAAGTGATGATCCCACCTCTCTAGTGGGTCTTCCTCTCATGCGGCTTACAACGATGTTAGTCAAAGCGGGCGTATCTCCCCTTAAAGGACTCAAATGACAGGAACCCTCTACCTACTTCCTAACCGCATTTCAGAGAGTGCCCCTGAGGAAGAACTCCCTGAAGGAACACTCACAATTGCAAAGAGCACTAGCTACTTTTTGGCAGAAAACGCCAAATCGGCTCGCGCCTACCTAAAAGCAATCGGACACCCGAAACCCATTAGCGAGCTAAAAATCGTAGAAATCGGGCACGAACCTGATGAGTCAAAAATTTCCGACTGGTTAAAGCCCGTCGTGGATGGCTGTAATGTCTGTATTGTGAGTGAATCGGGTTGCCCTGGTGTCGCAGACCCAGGAGCCGTCATCGTTCGTAAGGCTCATGCGGCAGGAATTCGCATCGTGCCCCTAACGGGCCCTTGCTCGATTCTTTTAACTCTGATGGCTAGTGGCCTCGACGGACAGAGATTTCGCTTCTGGGGTTACCTTCCGATTGCCGTGGAAGAAAGAGCCGCAGCCATCCGCCACCTTGAAAAAGAAAGCCGCGCAGGAGAAACTGAGCTCTTTATTGAAACCCCTTACAGGAACAATAAGATGCTCGCCTCTCTTATTGAAAATCTAAAATCTGAAACCTTACTTACCGTTGCTGTCAACGTCACAGGCTTAGAAGAGTCCATCCGAACAAAGAAAGTTTCCGAATGGAAGAAAACGCACACAGAACTTCCTAAGATTCCAACGGTTTTTGCAATCTTAGCTTAAGAGAAAGTCTCTAAAATCTTATTGAAAACTTTTAAGAAAATAATAAATTCTTAAGTTCTGCGACATTATCAACAATACCGAAATTGGGTAGCGTCGCGAGTTCTTCCCTGTAACAGGCGCCATACGTAACACCGATTGCAGCGATGCCTGCGTTTTGCGCCATTTTGAGATCTAGCGTGGAGTCGCCAATCATCACGGCGCGATCTTTCTCGATCTGAAGTTCGGAGAGAATTTCAAGAATCATCTCAGGCGCGGGCTTCGGGTTACGAACTGCTCCCGTACGTGTTGCGTCAAAAGTCCCAAGTAGATTATGTGCCGTAAGAACGCGATTTAACCCACGGTCACTTTTCCCTGTGGCAATTGCAAGACGAACACCATTTTCTTTTAACTCGGATAAGAGCTCTTGCATCCCTGTGACAAGGGGAATCTTATTTTCAAGAGCAATATAGCGTTCTCGATATGTCGCTTCATAGCGGGGCCAAAGTTCCCTTGGACACTCTGGTACTAGAGTCTTCATTGTGTCCTCTCGCCCAAGGCCAATAGCACCTCGCACTGTCGCCTCGTCTGGAACCGAGTAGCCTTGAAGGCCTGAAGTGAAGCGGATTGAGTCAATGATTG
>CAZHBC010000198.1:0-1971 GCA_964530715.1 uncultured Sutterella sp.
GCGCAAAGGAAGTGAAACCTGCCGCACGGGTCCCTGAGCAGGGTGACCTCTTCTCAGGCTTCACTCTTACGCCTCCGCCTTCGGACGCACCTTTAGAGAGCGCGGTGCAGAAATCGACAGGACTTACCATCGTTGATACGAAGGAAAAATTGGAATGCTTAGCAGGGCGTCTAGAGGCTATCAAAGAATCTCCTGTTGCAGTGGATTTCGTTACCGATAGCGTACAACCGATGCTAGACAAAGCCTCTGTCGTAGCTCTTGCCATTACGCCCCTTGAGATTTACTGCATTCCAGTAGATCTCGCGATGACGACGTGTGTTTCTGCGGATTTACTGCGAGAAGCTTTAGGCAGTTGGCTTTCTTCCGATAGTCCGAAGGTATTTCATGACGCAAAGTACGCTAAGCACGTCTTAGCCAATATGGGGATTACGCTTGGCGCCACAGTCGACGACACGATGCTTATGAGTTACGTTTTAGAGGCGCATCTGAAGCATGATCTCGCTGGCGTTGCCTTTAGACATCTTGCAAGCACAGCACCGGCTGAAGAGGAGCTTTTCGGGAAAGGCGCACAGAAAGTTAGCGCAAAACGACTTGACGCGGCAAAAGCCTATGCGTGGGTTGGAAGGCGCGTTGCCGTTATAAAAACCCTTGGCACGGTGCTTAAAGAAAAACTTGCGCGAGAGCCCTCTCTTTTGCGTGTGTATCAAGAGATAGAACTTCCCATTTGTGAAATCCTCTGGAAGATGGAAAGAGTCGGGGTTTCGATTGACACGGTTGAGTTATCGAAACAGAGTTCAGAACTTGCTAAGGCAATTTCGTGCGCAGAAAAGAAAATTGAAGAACTCGCTGGAGAACCCTTTAACCCTGCGAGTCCCAAGCAACTGGCGCACATCCTATTTGAAAAACTGGGGCTCCCCGTACATAAGAAGACTTCCGCAGGAACTCCTTCCACGGCTGAAGAGGTTTTAAGTGAACTTGCTCTTGACTATCCGCTTCCGAAACTCATCCTTGATTATCGAAAGTTCTCTAAGTTAAAGGGAACCTATACGGATAAGTTGCCTTTGATGGTTGATCTCCGTGACAACCGAGTCCACACGACCTTTGGCCAAGCGACGGCTGTGACGGGGCGCTTGGCGAGTTCAGACCCGAACCTACAGAACATCCCTGTTCGCACCCCAGAGGGGCGCCGCGTTAGAGAGGCTTTTGTCGCACGCCCTGGATTTAAGATTCTCTCTGCCGATTACTCGCAGATTGAACTACGCATCATGGCGCATCTTTCTGGCGACAAGGGGCTAATTCGAGCCTTCAACTCTGGAGCAGATGTCCACAAAGCGACAGCCTCTGAGGTTTTCTCTGTGGCCTTAGATGCGGTTACCGCTGATCAACGCCGTATGGCAAAGGTCATTAATTTTGGCTTGATTTACGGGATGAGTGCTTTTGGTCTCGCGAAAAACCTTGGTATCGACCGCACATCGGCTAAGCGCTATATGGAAGAGTATTTCGCACGCTACCCTGGGGTTTCTGAATACATGGAACGGACCCGTGGTGAGGCAAAAGAGAAGGGATTTGTTAGCACAGTCTTTGGGAGAAGACTCTGGATTCCTGAACTTAAGAGTTCTAGTGCACAGGTCCGTGCCGCCGCAGAGCGCGCTGCGATTAACGCTCCTGTGCAAGGCACAGCCGCGGACGTTATCAAACTAGCGATGATTGCAGTGGATAGTTGGCTTAAGAAGGAGAAGTTAGAGAGCCGGGTCGTTCTCCAGGTGCACGATGAACTTGTCTTAGAAGTTCCCGATGGCGAAGTCGACCTCGTAAAGACAGAGTTGCCGCGGTTAATGAGCGGCGTTGCACAGTTCGAAGTGCCTCTTATCGCTCAGGTGGGCGTAGCAGAGAATTGGGAAGCGGCCCACTAAGGGTTTCTTAGCGGCAAGCCCCCATAGATTCTGGGATAAGTGTGAGAATGACTTTCCC
>CAZHBC010000199.1:0-1942 GCA_964530715.1 uncultured Sutterella sp.
TCGGTAGCGACCTCGGTGCCCAGAAGTTCTTCGATATTAAGTGCCGCACCGCAGGGCTCGTCCCGAGCGCCGTTGTCCTTGTCACAAGTCTCAAGGCTCTTCACTGGCACGGTGGCGTAGATCTCAAGGAAATCGGCAAACCCAATATCGATGCTCTCAGTAAGGGACTTTGCAACCTTGATGCACACGTTGCTAACCTCAAGCGCTATGGCGTCCCAATTGTCGTTTCGATGAATCACTTCGCTGGGGATGAAGAGGCCGAGATCGCCCTACTTAAAAAAGAGTGCGACGCTCTTGGTGTTCGCTTTGCTGTGAGTAAAGGCTTCGCTGAAGGGGGCCGGGGCGCCGAAGACCTCGCACGTGCCGTGCTCGAAGCCATCAAAGAGGCACCAGAATCCATTCAATTTACCTATCCCGAAGATGCTCCCATCTTGGAAAAAATTGAAGCGGTTGCAAAGAAAGCCTATGGTGCTGCTGGCATTAGTCTTTCGGAAGCCGCGAAAAAAGACCTTGCCACACTCGAGAAACTTGGCTTCGACAGACTTTCTGTTTGCGTAGCAAAGACTCCTCTTTCTCTAACCCATGATGCCGCCCTTAAAGGGGCTCCCAAGGGTTGGACACTTCCCGTGCAGCGACTCATCCTTAACGCGGGTGCGGGCTTTATCGTAGCTACAACGGGATCCATTCTCCGTATGCCAGGGCTTCCGAGAGAACCTGCGGCCTACCGCATTGACGTTAAAAACGGAAAAATCACTGGTCTTTCCTAAGTTCGCTTTGCAAATTGCTCAAAAACAAGTTGGGATACAGACAAAACGCTGAGACGTACTCTTTCTTAGAATACGGCCTCAGCGTAAGTGGTCTAACCCAAGGAGTTTCTTATGGCCGACACAAAACCGGCAGATATTCTGCCAACGCGTGACGAATTTTTTTGGCTTCAGCAGATTAACAAGGCAACCCTTGTTATCAACACAGACGAGGGATTAAGCCCCAAGGAAGAAGCCAAGAGCTTTGCAGATGCAATTGCAGGCGTCTTAGAAGACGCAGAAAAGCCTGGGTTCGTCCGCCCCAAAGCGGTGATTAAGCTTGAACCGCTTCTCATCGAGAAAGCAGGTCCCCGTATCACAATCCTGCACGTCGGCAGAAGTTCTCAAGACATGCATTCAACCTATCGCTTGGCAATGTGCCGTGATAACGCTATCCGTGTGATGAACGCACTAAATAGCGTTTCTGAGGCGATGACAGCGATGGCTGAAGAACACCGTGAGACTCTTGTTGTGAACTACACCAATGGTGTTGCTGCACAACCTAACACCCTTGGCCACTATCTCATTGGTCTTCTTGCGGGCTTTAACCGTGACCGTGAAAGACTCACTGAATTCGTCAAGCGCTTTGACTATTGCCCGATGGGTTCCACAGTGCTCAATGGTACGAGTTGGCCACTGAATCGTCGTCGTATGGCAAAGTACCTCTCCTTCTCGGATATCACCCACAACTGCTACGACGGCACGCTCGGAATTAACGTCGACATGCCCGTGGAGTTTGCGGAGATTTTGGAAAGTATCGGCCTACATATTTGCACCTTTATCCAGGATATCACCGTGCAGTACGCGCAGGCTCGCCCCTGGATGATTTTGCAGGAAGGAGCTGATACCACCTATGTTTCCTCTGCAATGCCACAGAAGCGTAACCCAGGGCTCATGGTAAATACCCGCTCTGCCGCAAGTCAGACCATCGCCGATGCTGCAGCCATTCTCCTTCGCGCTCACAACATCATCCCTGGCATGATGGATGCGAAGAATCAATCTTGCGCCTTGGCGGCAACAAAGACCGCCCTTGGAGCTCTCGGCATGCTCACACGTGTCGTGAAGGCCTTGAAGGTTGATAAGGAACGCGCCCTTGAAGAACTCAATAACGATTGGACAGCCAGCCAAGAAATCGCCGA
>CAZHBC010000200.1:0-1910 GCA_964530715.1 uncultured Sutterella sp.
GCATTTCCATTTGCCTCATCGGAAGCTACGCGAATTGCCGCATAAGGAACCTTATTGACATAAGCGACATGAGCAATCGCTGCGGTTTCCATTTCAGCCGTGACTGCTCCAAAAGTCTTAATGAGCCACTCGGATTTTTCATCGCTAGCGACAAATTGGTCTCCAGAGGCAACTAAGCCTCGGATGTAGTTGACACCCTCTTTACGGCAGACTGCTTCAAGAGCATCTGCCATCTCAATATCGATGGGAAGTTCAATGCGGTTTATGCCAGAAATAAAACCTACTGGATCGCCAATAGCGGAGGTATCCATGTCGTGCTCAACACAGGCGGAGGCAACAATGACGTCTCCAATGTGAAGCTTTTCTGAGAGGGCGCCGCTGACCCCAGTATTAATGAGTTTAGATACCGCATAACGAAGAATCATCGTCTGCGCACAGATGGCAGCAAAGACCTTCCCGACGCCACACTGAGCAACGACAACATCTTTCCCCTGGAGTTTCCCTTTTACGTAGGTAATGCCACTTATCGTTTCTTCGGATTTCTCTTGCATGCGCTCTTTTAAGAGATCCACTTCAAGAGCCATCGCTCCAATAATTCCAATCACGTGCACTACTCCTTGTAGGTAAAGGTTGGATTTGCGATTGCCTCTAAAATGCCCCGATAACGACGGCATTCAATCTTTGCGGCCTCTAGAGAAAGCTCTCGGTAATTTCCGCACTCTCGTGCTGATGCCCCGAAAACCCCTCCTTCGTGTGCCTCGGTTTTCTTTAAGCAATCCAATAAAACGGAAAGAACCTGAGAGTTCTTAGCATTTCTAACCAAGAGATAGAAACCCGTGCGGCACCCCATGGGGCCAAAGTAAATCACATCCGATGCAATCTCGGAATTGCGTAACAAAGTGGCAAGCATGTGCTCAACCGAGTGAATTGTCACGACATCCATATAATCGCCCGCATTCGGCTTGCGAGTTCGTAGGTCATAGGTTGTCACATCACCATCGATGCGAGAAACATAAATTCCTGGTTCAAGCACATTGTGATTAACTTCAAAGCTCTTAATACGCTGCATGGATTTTCTCTTTTAAAACCTTTTCTTCTTAGAGGGGCTTTCCATCGGAAGAGAAAAGCGGCAAAGGCTCCAAGAAGCGGATGTCCTTTCTCTTACTCGCATCCCCTTCTGCGAGCACCGCTAGACGCCCCACAACAATGCCACCTGCTTTGCCAATGAGTTCTTCCATCGCGGCGAGCGACTCTCCTGTGGAAATAACATCATCGACAATGAGGATGCGTTTACCACGAATGAGTGCAATATCGTCCTCGGGTAGATAAAGCTTCTGTTCACCAGCGGTTGTAATCGAGTGCACTGTCGCCTCAAGAGCCTTACCCATGTAAAGCTTCATTCTCTTACGAGCAACAAAGTAGCGAGCGGCACCACAACGGCGAGCCATTTCGTGAATAAGCGGGATGCTCTTAGCTTCCGCGGTGAGCATGTAATCAAACTCAGGGGCAAGTTTAAGAAGGGCCTCCGCGCAGGCAACAGTAAGCTCCGTGTCCCCCAAAAGAATAAATGCGGCGATAGAAACCTTATCGGAAACAGGGAAAAGTTGCAGATTACGTTTAAGTCCAGCGACTTCAATGGGGTAGTACATGAGAAGAAATCCGGCGAAAAATGACAAAAGAAAAGGTGCCTTTAGGCGCCCACCAACTGTACTTAATTCTACCCTCTCACGGTTAATATCCCGCATCAGAGAAGGCCTCAAAATAGGCAAAATGTTCTTTCTTCTTCAGAATCATTACGAGTAGCCTCTTTTCCTGCGCAGAAATTAGGCTTCCATCTGAACTAATCCGTTTGGGGAGTTTTCCACAGTTTCTGTGGAATACGAAGAGATTTCGCTGAAGAGAATGTCCCA
>CAZHBC010000201.1:0-1893 GCA_964530715.1 uncultured Sutterella sp.
CCATGCCTACCATCGGTACGAGCATGAGAATTCCCATCACGGCCGAGTAGAAGAAGACGAGAAGAAAGAGCCTAGCGGCATTAAGACGCACAGCTTTAACGGCTGTGGCAAACCAATCCCAACCTGCGCCAGCTCCTAGATGTTTAGAGTGATTCGTATCTGTCATGGGATTACGAGGCTTTTGGCCAAGGTAAAGCGCAAGTTAAACGGTCCTTTAAGACACGCTCAAAGTGCGTGGGATCATGGGGCTTTAAAAGTGCTGCTTCGCGCGGAAGATAGAAATCAAAGAGGCGGCTAAGCCAGAAACGCAACGCGCCAGCTCGCAACATATCACGCCAAAGTGCCTTCTCGTTTTCTCCAAGAGGATTGACTCTGTTATAGGCCTCGATAAATTCCTGTGCCAAACTTTCGATAAAAAGACCCGTCTTGGGGTCAATGCACCAGTCATTCATGGTCACTGCCAAATCGAAAAGCGTGGGAGAGCAACCTGCGAAGTAAAAATCAAAGACGCCAGCGATGTGAGCACTCTCTGTTCCTCCATTCGCAACAAGTGCATTGTTCCGAAAGAGGTCACAGTGGCAAGCAGCAACGGCAAGTTTCTTAAAAGAGTCAGAAGCCTTTACTTCCTTTTGATGCTCGAGCTCTTCGCGGAGAAGTTCCTGCTGTTTGGCATTGAGGTAGGGCATGACCTTAGGCGTTGTTTCAATCCACCAATCAAAGCCTCGAAGGTTCTTTTGAAAGAGAGGAAAGTCGGCGGCGGCCTTGTGCATGTGGGCAAGAAGGTCCCCCATGGAGCGGGCTTCAGGAGCCCCGACGACGCCAGTGTCTTCTCCTTCGATGCGGTTGGCAATCGAGGTGGGTTTCCCCTTCACAAAGGTAAAGAGAGTGCCTTTGCGGGTCTTTTGAGGACGAGCGACGCGACAGCCTTTTTTAGCTAAGTGTTCGCAAAGTTCAAGATAAAAAGGAAGTTCCTCGGGGCGAAGGCGCTCAAAAATTGTGAGAACCCAGTGTCCAGTGGTGGTCTCAAGATAGTAATTTGTGTTTTCAATCCCTGCGCTAATCGGTTTTAATTCCCGAAAGTCGCCAATAGAAAACTCCGCGAGAAGCTCTCTAACATCGTTCTCGTCAAGCGTTGTAAATACAGCCATTTTTACCAGTTAAGTTCAACAAATTTCGGTGTTCCAAGTGTCGAGCGTGTATTGGTGCTTGCCCCATTATCAATCGGTTTTGAGGACTGATTTTTCATTGTGTATGGAATGCCTGTTTCCCCAGGGGTTACAGTGATACTGCGGACGTGGTTATTCTGGTCGACATTCTTGCGAATCACTGTGCCATGTTCGGAAACGTAGACTTCGTCTGCGTTAACCTTGGGTTTCTTGGCACGCTCGGCACGAGCCTTGGCAAGGTCTGCTTCATTGGGTTCAAGCCTCTGTGCGTCATTGACTGCAGGCGCTGCTACAGAAGGGAAAGAGAGACCAAGGGCCGTTGTCAAAGCCAAAATCGAAACAGTCGTTTTAACGGTTGTAAGAATCTTTTTTGTTTTCATATTTCTAGCGATTTTCTGAAGAATCAGAAGCAAATTTTTCTTTGAGAGATATTATGCCGTGTTTGGCGTGTGATTTGTTTGTCAACTGGTCGCAAGATACAAAGCTTTTCTAGTGGTGTTGCTTGATGGAAGGTTCTTACATTCCCTTACATTCGTGCGAGATTCTTTCTGCGGCTAAAATCCTAAAAACTTACTTTTGACTGAAAGAAGGAAACTCCCTTCTCTCGCAAGCGAAAAGAATGGTTCTTCTATGGCAAAAATACTTCTGATTGATGGCTCTAATTACCTTTTTCGAGCGTATCACGCACTTCCCCCGCTCACAACAAGCCGAGGAGAACCCACGGGTG
>CAZHBC010000202.1:0-1823 GCA_964530715.1 uncultured Sutterella sp.
CGTCACGTGGATCCTAAGTTTTTGGAATTAGCAAAGAGCCTTAACCTCACGCCGCGGGAAACTTTTAAACATATCCTCCTACCGCAGACGCTACCCTCGGTAATGACCTGTATGCGTTTGGGATTTGGTTTTGCGTGGCGGGCTCTTATCGGAGCAGAACTTATCGCAGCGGCTTCTGGCCTCGGTTGGCTTATTGAGGACGCAAGCGAACTTGGCCGTACGGACGTGATGCTTGTGGGCATTTTCTCTATTGCCATCCTTGGGATTTTGGCCGATAAGGTCTTTGTACATTTCACTTCAAAGATTTCCCCCTGGGCGGGGGTCCTGCAGGGGAGGACGATGACGTGGCTCAAGTAAGTACTGCAACGATTACGGTTAAGGGGCTACGGAAGTCTTTTGGCGAGGGGACTTCGAAAGTTACTCCTGTGGATGGTGTTAATTTGGAACTTTCCACCGGAGAGGTCCTTGCCGTCTTGGGAAGAAGTGGCTGTGGAAAGACAACGCTTCTTAGACTCATCGGGGGGCTGGAGAAACCCGACAGCGGAACAATTACTTTTGATGGGCGCCCTAGAATTGGATTTGTCTTTCAGGAACCAAGGCTACTACCGTGGAAGAGCGTACGTGAGAATGTCGCCCTTGCTCTTTTACATGAAACCGATGAAGAAAAGGTCAATCAGACGGTCTCAGAGGTTTTAAAACTAACTCGCATGGAAGATTCAGCAGACGCAAGGCCAGCTGATCTCTCCGGCGGCATGGCGCAGCGCGTAGCTCTTGCCCGCGCTCTTGCTCCGAAACCCGATGTCCTTCTTCTCGATGAACCTTTTGGGGCACTTGATGCACTCACACGTAGATTGATGCAGCGAGAACTTGCTCGCATTCTTAACGCGACAAAAACCTCTGTTGTTCTTGTTACGCATGACGTTTCTGAGGCCCTCATGCTCTCAGATAGAGTGGTTCTTTTGGAGAGAGGAAAAATTTGTGAAACATGGCCTGTGACTGCTACTAGACCAAGACACGAATCCGACCCCACCCTTAATAAACTCACTGAGTCGATTCTTTCTCGAATCCTCGGAAAAGAATTGACTTAAGTAAAAGATTTCTTTTTATCTACAAAAACATCATTTTGAAACTTGCTTTACAGGAGCCAAAAATGAAAAAAACAATAATGACCTTACTCCTATCCGCCTCCGTCGCTTTTTCGAGTGCGGGCTTTGCCAAGGACGACACGATTGATATTTGCTACGTGAAGTCTCCCTTTAACCTTCAAAACATTGTTATGAAGGAAAAGGGGCTCCTTGAGAAGGAATTTGCCGCTGACAAGATTAACGTTCGTTGGCATACGATTAATTCGGGCGCAAAACAGACACAGGCTATGGCTTCAGGCGACCTCGATGTTTCTGCGGTGATGAACACAGCGTCTCTTCTCCTTGCCGTAGGCGTTGGTAACGACTTAGTTATCGCAACGGGCGCTGCGCATCCGAATAATGTTTTTGCGCTTGTGGGTAAAAAGGGAGAAAAACTTTCCATCCGTGACTTAAAGGGTAAGACTGTCGCAGGACCCCGTGGCACGGTTCTTCATCAGCTTCTTGTTGCAGCTTTGAAGAAAGAAAACATGACAATGAAGGATATTAACTTCGTTAGCATGGATCCCCCAAAAGCCTATGCAGCATTGGTTGGCAACTCTGTTGATGCGGCGCTCCTTGCCGCAGGGCTTGTCATTAAAGCCAACGACGCGGGGATGAAGACAATCACAACGGCTGAGGGTCTCGTTAAACCGAATCTCGTGATGGTTGCACGCCGTGCGTGGGCAGAAGAAAACCCCG
>CAZHBC010000203.1:0-1787 GCA_964530715.1 uncultured Sutterella sp.
ATCTGCTGCTTGCACAATAACACCCATGTCGTGCGTAATTAAGAGAACTGCCATGTGACGCTCTTTAGCAAGGCGCACAATGAGGTCAATAATCTGCGCTTGAATCGTCACATCGAGAGCCGTTGTTGGCTCGTCTGCGATGAGGAGCACGGGTTCGGCGGCAAGCGCCAAAGCAATCACAATGCGCTGCCGTTGACCGCCAGAGAACTGATGGGGCCATGCATCGAATCGCTCTTCTGCTGCGGGGATTCCTGTTTCTTTCATAAGGCTCAGGGCACGTTTCTTTGCCTCTTCCTTTGAGAGATCTGGATGATGCGTAAGTAGCGTTTCCGTGAGCTGCTCACCAACGGTCATCAAGGGATCAAGCCCTGTTAGAGGATCTTGAAAGATGGCACCGACCTTCTTACCCCGCACGGCATTCATTTCTTTTTCTTCTAGGTTATCAATGCGAATACCATCGACCCAGATTTCGCCGGCAACAATGTGTCCATTCGCGGGAAGGAGCCCTAAGACAGCATTCCCCGTCATTGACTTACCAGCTCCAGATTCGCCTACCATCCCAACGACTTCTCCTGGGGCGATTGCAAGATTGATGTCATCTAGCGCCGTAAGCACCCCGCGCCGCGTCGGTATCTCTACGCGAAGTCTCTTTACCTCAAGAGCTAATTTTTCCGTTGGTCTAGTCATAAGGTTCTATTGAAGGCTCGGGTTCGTCGCATCTCTTAACCAATCGCCTAAGAGGTTCACAGCAAGCACAGCGGCAATGAGAACAACGCCTGGGAAGATGCAAATCCACCATTCCCCAGAAAATAGGTAGTCGTTACCAATACGGATAAGCGTTCCAAGAGAGGGGGTTGTTGGTGGCACACCTACGCCCAAGAAGGAAAGTGTTGCCTCAGTCATCACAGCGGTTGCCACATTCACAGCCGCAAGGACAAAGACGGGGCCCAAGACGTTGGGGAAAATATGTCGCCTCATAATGCGTGAGTACTTTTCTCCAATCACTTCTGCAGCCGTGACGTATTCTTTTCCCTTTTCAACAAGAGTAAGCCCCCTTACCGTTCGTGCGTAAGGAACCCACCCTGAGAGCGTTAAGGCAAAAATCAGAACAACGTAAGAAAGCGATTCATGAATGGATGCTGGGAAAATAGAGCGCAGTATGCCATCGGTTAAAAGCGCCACAAGAATCGCCGGAAAGGAAAGCATCACATCGCACAGACGCATCAGGATGGCATCGACCCAACCGCCGAGAAATCCCGAGAGAACGCCTACGCCAACGCCAATTACTATCGAAAGCACCACACTCGTTAAGCTAATGGCAAACGACAAGCGTAAGCCATAGAGAATGGCAGAAAATAGGTCTCGCCCTTGGTCGTCTGTGCCAAGGATAAAACGGGCGTCTCCTCCTTCAGTCCAAGCTGGCGGCAGATGCGCATCCATCACATCCAAACTTTCCAAGTCAAAGGGATTAACACTTGCGATAACAGGCGCAAAAAGAGCAGCAAAACAGAGCGTGAAAATCACCAACGCAGAAATCCATGCCGCAGGCGTTTCAAAAAAGCTTGCGGCGATGTCGTTCTGAGAAATTTTGCTCTTAATGCGCGCTAGGAAAGCCATCTACACTGTCCCATTTAAGCGCCGAGCAATAAGCGTTGCAAAGCCCGTTGCGGCATCCTTTATAACCACATCATTAAAGTCAAATTCTGGATTGTGAACCTTTGCCCTGTGGGTAGCATCCGTGACACCGACTTTGATGTAGGCACCAGGCTTTTCTTCTGTCATAAAGG
>CAZHBC010000204.1:0-1785 GCA_964530715.1 uncultured Sutterella sp.
TTTTCTGCAACAGCCTTAACGCGCTTTAAAAAATTTAGCGTTGCAAGGGCTGCGGCGTGTTCCGTCTCTTTATCTAACTTCACATTGGCCCAACGGGAGGCGTCTGTAAATCCTTTCGTCATTTTTTTAACCTAACTTGTTTTTTAATCAGAACAACTTGAAGTGCCACTTGTCTTCACAAAAGATACGCGGCGAGCTGGTGCTTTTTCACGCAGGATGATTTCACTTAATTCTGCGCAGTACGTATTCCAATCCTTTAACCCCTCAACGGCACCGAGGTAGACATTGTCTCGGAAAAGCGCAACCGCGGGAAGCCCTGTAATGCCATAGTGGCTTGCAAGAGCACGCGACTTCTGGAATGTTGTGAAAACCGTTTTGCTCAACGTTCCCACAAAGGCCTTCTTAAGTTCAGGAGCGATGACTGCGATATCCAAAGTGACGCGCTTAGCATTTGGGTCTTCAGCAAAAATTGCCATCTTAAAACCCTCTGCTGCAACGAAGTCATCAAAAGAGGCTTCATCAACCCACTCGAAGCCGTCCTCTTTTGTGAGACGCGCAAAGACTGGGTGATTGGTGACATCGATTTGCCCTGCAGCTCGCGTGATGTCATTAATCTTTCCGACTGGCATTCTTTTTCTCCAATTGCGCTTTTAAATGTTCGGGAAGTTCCGCAGGGTGCGCGATTAAATCGGCAAATCCTGCTTCAATATCATTTTCGGTGGCTTTGCCATCCATCACATCTGCCAAGGCACCTAGAGCAGAACGAATCTTCTCTGCCTCTTCTTTACCGATAAGGCGAACGGCATTTCCTCGGAAATAGAGAATTGTGTCTCCTACCTTTGCCTCAGGCACAAGAGAAAGATCAACGGAAATATTTTTTCCAGCGTGGCAAATCACGCCGACTGGACCCGTTATTGTTTCTTCCACAGAGAGAATTTCTTCAGGCGTTGCAATACACACGGCTATTCCCCCTTCTTAGGCATAAAACGAATATCCCCTTCGCGAGGCGCTTCTTCTTCACTTGGGCGACCCGCTTCATAGGCTTCAACAGAAAGTGCATCTCCCGTGAGCGAATGGACTTTCTCTCTTCCCTCTCGCTTTTCTACGGGGAGCCCCCACTTCGCAAGTTCCTCTGCGGCAAGACGCACAGCTTCAGGAACATGTTCTCGCACCTTTTCTGTGAGACTTCCGCCGTAGTCTTCGAGTTCCGAGGGTTGCACACCAATGACAGTGATTGCCTCAGGTTCATAACCCATGATCATAGCCTTAGCAAGCACATCATTCATCCCTGTTTGGTGCGCGGAGATTTTCGTACTTGACCAGGTCTTAATATCATCGTCGCGAAGGACACGCAAGGTACCAGGCTCTGCCTTCAATTCCGCACAGTCCAAAATGAGAAGACGCTTTGCATCCATCACAGAGTTAATAAGATAGGCGCCAAGAGTGCCGCCATCCAAGACTTCTACATCGCTTCTTTCTTTATAGGTAGCGTAGAAAGCTTCAACAGCCCGAACGCCAAACCCTTCATCGGCCCAGAGGATATTTCCTAGACCCAATACCAATGCCTCATGCATTTCTTTTTCCTTGCTGCGTTTTTCTTTTCTTAAAGAAATTTCGGTAATCCTAGCAGGACGCCCACAGTACGACCTCTTAGAAGAAAAAACTCCCGAAATCCGTTTCCGGTTCCCAGGAGTTTTTCTTTTTTGAAGAAGTTAAGCTACAGAAGCCAAATTAGGCTTCGTGCCCTGTGTGCTTAAACATTCTCAAGCCGCTACCCATAGAGGA
>CAZHBC010000205.1:0-1717 GCA_964530715.1 uncultured Sutterella sp.
TTCGCTGTGGCATTAAGAGAATTCACATTCTTCCCTTTGATGCTGCGCTCGCGGGCCTTAGCCCAGAAACCTTTGCCCGTAAGATTCTCCTAGAAGGACTAAACGCCCAAACGGTCGGTGTTGGAGAAAATTTCACCTTTGGCGCAAAAGGCGCGGGAACTCCAGAGGTTCTCACAGAACTTGGCCAAAAACTCGGGTTTGAAGTCTTAACAGAGCCGCTACTTACAATCGGCAACGAAACCGTAAGTAGCACCCGTATTCGCGATGCCTTAGAGAGCGGTGACCTCCGAACAACAGAACTCCTTTTCGGGCACCCTTATCAAATCACGGGCCGCGTTGTACACGGCTCCGAACTCGGTAGAACCCTTGGATTTCCGACACTTAATATTGACATCCTCCCGCCTGGGTCAATTTCAAAACCAGCACTCAGAGGTGTCTTTGCAGTGATGGTCTCAGGCGTTGAAGAGTCGGGAAAAACCTTCGCGGGCGTTGCTAGCCTTGGCGTTAAACCTACGGTAACCTCGGAAGCACGGTGGCTGCTCGAAGTCAATGTCTTTGACTGGTCTGGGAACGCCTACGGCAGAATGGTCAAAGTTACCTTTGTGCAGAAACTTCGTGATGAGAAGAAATTTTCTGGTCTCACGGAACTGAAAGATGCCATCGCACGTGATGCTCTCAGTGCGAGAAACATACTCTCGTTATAATCGTCGTCAACTAAGTTTTTAGTATTTCTACCCATTATCTCAATGCCCTCAAAATGAAAGGCGCACTGACTAAATCTATTGCGAGAAAATCATGAAATCGACAGAAACAACGAAGATTGCATTCCTTGGATTTGGCAATATGGCCCAGGCCTTCGCAGATGGCCTTCTTAAATCGGGAAAAATCCATGGAGAAAATCTTGCCGCCTCGGCAAAGAATCTTGAGAAGTTAGAGAAAAACACCGCCTCTCGCGGGATGCTCGCTTTTAAGTCAAATAAAGATGCGGCCTCCTGGGCCGATGTCGTCGTCCTGGCGGTAAAGCCCTACATCATCCCTAGCGTCGTAGAAGAAGTGAAAGACCTTCTAGATGGAAAAGTCGTCATTTCCGTAGCGGCAAATATTCTCTTTGATGATTACGAAAAGATGTTGCTACCGAATACGCACCATCTGACACTTATGCCCAATACCCCTGTTGCAATCAACGAAGGGGTTCTCCTTTGCGAAGGAAAACACTCTCTAGCCGAAGATGAAAAAGCGGTTGTGGATACGATCTTAGGGCTCTTAGGGCGTGTGATTTATGTCGATACATCGATTATGAAAGCCGCAGGGACAATCTCAGGCTGTGGCCCTGCGTTTGTCGCGATGGCAATTGAAGCTCTAGCGGATGCCGCGGTAAAACATGGCGTCCCTCGTGCAATGGCCTATCCTCTAGTGAGCCAAACCCTGGCTGGTACCGCTAAGTTGCAACTTGCAACCGATAAGCACCCCGCGGTGATGAAAGATGCCGTCTGTTCTCCTGCGGGAACAACAATTGTGGGCGTAGCGTCACTAGAGAGAAGTGGTTTTAGGGGCGCACTCATTGAAGCCGTTGATGCGATTCTTCGCGAGAGGAAGTAACGAGACTTAAAAAAAAACACCAATACTTCTTTAGCTAGATTATGTTTACTCCACGCTTTCCTCTGGAACTTCTTAGTCCCGCGAAAAACGAAGCGGTCGCGCGCGCTGCAATTGACGC
>CAZHBC010000206.1:0-1714 GCA_964530715.1 uncultured Sutterella sp.
GGGACAATTTTTCCACAAAAGTCCCCCATTTGGCTATAGGCAGAAACAACTAGCCACGGATTTTTTTCACAATAAAGTCTGCGGCTTCTTCGGTTTTCACCATCACACGGTTCGCCAAATCGCGGCGATTGGCGTATTCGACCTCATTGTTTTTAAGGCCCCTATCGCCGATGACGATGCGGTGCGGAACACCAATTAACTCCCAGTCGGCAAACATAACACCAGCCCGAAGGTCACGATCGTCGAAAATCACATCCACTCCGCGCTCTTTGAGTTCTGTGTAGAGTTTCTCGGCTGCCGCTCTAACGGCTTCACTCTTAGCCATACCCATCGGGCAAATCACCGCCTCAAAGGGAGCAATCTGAGCGGGCCACATAATGCCTTTCTCGTCGTGGCACTGCTCGATTGCCGCGCCCACTAGGCGTGTGACACCGATACCGTAGCAGCCCATCTCGATTGTCTGTGGTTTGCCGTTTACATCCAAATAAGTTGCATGCATTGCCTCCGAGTACTTGCGTCCAAGGTAGAAGACGTGTCCGACTTCGATACCACGCTGCAAGGCCAAGACGCCCTTACCATCAGGACTCACATCTCCTGCAACAACGTTACGAAGGTCAGCGACCTTGGGCTCTGCGAGGTCTCGGCCGAAATTGACGCCCGTGTAGTGGAAGCCCGTTTCGTTTGCGCCACAGCAGAAATCACTCATATCCGCAACGGTCTTATCTGCGTAAACGACAACGTCCTCAGAAATCCCAATGGGCCCTAAGGAACCAGGGGTTGCCCCACGGAAGTGCTCTGCAATCTCTTTTTCTGTTGCAAAGCGAAAGCCTTCTGTGAGTTCCGGAAGTTTCCCAGCCTTCACTTCATTTAGTTCGTGGTCAGCCCGAAGGAGAATGAGGACAATCTTCGCTGGAAGGGGATTCCCTTCAGCGTCCGTCTTATCTGTCGCAAGGACGATAGACTTTACGCAACGCAGAAGATCAATTCCTAAGAAGGGGGCGACGTCTTCGCACTTTTCCTTCCCTGGCGTTGCGCGCTTTGTGAGAGTTTCCTTTGCCTTCGCGCGGCCATCTAAAAGAGAACCTGCTTCCGCTAACTCAATATTTGCCGCGTAGTCACTTGTCGGGCAGTAGCAAATGAGGTCTTCACCGACATCTGCAATCACTTGGAATTCGTGTGAGCGAGAGCCACCAATCGCTCCCGTGTCTGCACGTACTGCTCGGAAAGTGAGCCCTAAGCGAGAGAAAATCTTCTGGTAGGCTTCGTACATCACCTCATAGCTCTTTCCCGCGGCCTCCGCGTCCTTATCAAAGCTATAGGCATCCTTCATAATGAATTCCCGGGCACGCATGAGACCGAAGCGTGGGCGTCTTTCATCGCGAAACTTCGTGCGAATCTGAAAGAGATTAATGGGGAGTTCTCTCCAGCTTTTCACCTCCGAGCGCACGACATCGGTAATCACTTCTTCACTCGTAGGTTGAATGACAAAGTCACGCATGTGGCGGTCTTTAAAGCGAAGGAGCTCGGGGCCATACTTTTTCCAGCGGCCAGACTCTTCCCAGAGTTCCGCTGGTTGCACAATCGGCATCGAGAGTTCCACGGAGCCCGCGGCTTCCATTTCTTCCCGGATGATTCTTTCAATCTTTTTTACAACGCGAAGCCCCATCGGCATGATGGTGTAAACGCCTGCGGCAAGTTTCTTAATGAGACCTGC
>CAZHBC010000207.1:0-1684 GCA_964530715.1 uncultured Sutterella sp.
CAAGTTTCCTCTATAGTTCGCAAAGAAGAAAATTAAGGTAGTGCTCCCCATGTCAACTTCAACACTTCGGGTTCACACAGAATCCCCGGCGCAATTTTTCGCATCAGGCTTTAAAGAGATTGCCACCACGCGTATGGCAGGGCTACCAATTTGTCGCACGGATATCTCCGTTGAAGCCTTGGAATTCCAGCGCTATGGAAGGCATTGGCTTGGTGTCGTTGTCACTCCTTGGTCTCTATTGGTTGTTTTAGCCTGTGGGGATAAGGAAAGTTGGCCAGTGACTCAGGCAGGAAAAATTCGTGACGTGACGCTCCCAGCGGGAGACTTTAGTTTTCTTGGAATGGACGACCCAATCCTTGGTCAATACCTTGCTTGTAGTCTCATGAGTCCCTTGGATACAATCCCTGACCAAGTAACCGCCCGCGCTGTCGCAGTAAGTGCACTGCGTTTAATGCTCCGTAGTGACTTACCTGAACCTGCAGAAGAACAAGGAACGCCTTTGAGAAAACGCGTCGTACCGATTCGGGCAGCCGAGGCTCCTGAAGAGAAGCAGGAAAAAACCGTTTTAGAAGAAGCAACCCAAGCCGCACCAGACTCCAAGAAAGAGAGCCGACGCGACTTCTTTACGAGGTACTGGAAGTGAGCGAAACAACAAACTCGATTCTTCTGAAACTCTCTAGTGAGGGTGTAACACTAGAAAATTCCCGCGCGGGCCACATTGCTTCCCTCATGCGGGGCCGTGAGAGTTCCGATGCCATAGGACTGATGACATCTCTTTTTGCTCTCTGTCCTGCGGCACACGTCAATGCTTTCACGGGGGCTTTTGAAGCGGCAGAATCTGGTATCGCAACAGAAAGCATCGCCCTCCTTTCTCGCATTGAAGCTGTTCTTGAAACGATTCGCTTCTTTTCTATGGACTTGAGAAAGACACTCGATGCTGGCATTGCAGATAAAGAAGTTCTCACGGGACTCGCCCGTATGCGGGCACGTCTTGCAGCAAGTTTACAGGGGCAAAGCGACACCGCACTCATGACAGACGCTACTGCACTTGCTCGTCTCTGGCTAAAAAAAGAAGCTCTCTTTTTTGAAGAACTCAGCGACAAAGCAAAAGAAGTCGATCGCTTTAACTTTGCTTCCGAACTTCTCCTGCAAACCGAAGAACTTACTGATGTTGCAACGCTTCAGGCCATCGCTCTTACCCTTAAAGATTGCCCACCCTTTGCTCTTACACCTCGCCTCGGTGGAGCACGCGTCGTAGGCGCAATTGCTAGGGGCCCAGCAAAACCCCGCAAATCGCTTCTCACAGTTAGACAGGTCTTCCAAGCACGAATCGATGAAATCGCAGGTTTCGTCTTAGGGAAATCGAGTCCCTTGGGAAGCCTTAAGAGTATCCCCCTTGGAAATCACGAAGCGGCAAGTTTGGTGGAAACTGCCCGGGGCGTTCTACTTTATTTTGTCCGCCGCGACAGAAAGAACATCGTCTGGCTCGATTGGATTGCCCCAACAGAGTGGGTTTTCCAGAATGAAGGCATTGTTGCCACGCTTACCAAAGAAGCTTTTGAAGCGGGAGCAAGCGACGCACAAATTGCTCTCATTGCCGCAGCGTTTGATGCCTGCGCAGAAGTTAACGTCATTCGTGAGGCTCCGCATGCATGAGCTTTCTATCGCAGAAGGGATTGCTGAA
>CAZHBC010000208.1:0-1617 GCA_964530715.1 uncultured Sutterella sp.
CAAATGTACGTTTCTTAGAAAGCAATTGGTTTTCTAATCTAGAGGCGGGAACTCTTTTTGATCTAATCGTCTCTAACCCACCGTATATTCATAAAGACGATAGCCACTTAGAAAATCTTTCTTTTGAACCACGCACTGCTCTAACCGATGATGCGGATGGCTTAACAAACTACAGATTGATTATCCCTGAGGCTCACAAATACCTTAGCTGTGACGGCATTCTTGCCTTTGAGCACGGCTTTGATCAGGGCGAGGCTGTAAGAGAAATCTTTGACAATTCTCGCCTTTACAAAAAAGCCATAACAGTTACTGACCTTGGAGGCAGGGAACGTGTAACCTACGCTTCAAAGTGTCCTTCGTCCTAATGCCAATTTAAGAAAGGAGCCAGCTTCATGAAACTTGATGCCATTCTTTCCTACACAAATGCGCTTCTCACCCCTGAAAACTACAACGACTATGCGCCTAACGGCTTACAGGTTGAGGGCGATGGAAGAGAGATCCACACGATTGCTTTTGCGGTGAGTGCTTCTCTAGAAGCCATCACCCTTGCAAAAGAAAATAACGCCGATGCTCTCTTTGTGCATCACGGGTGGTTCTGGAAACGGGAAGACCCAAGACTCACAGGGATTCGTTATGAAAGAGTAAAGACACTTCTTGCTTCCGGGATGGCTCTTGTTGCCTATCACCTACCGCTTGATAATCACGCGGAGATTGGCAATAACGCACTCTTGGGCTCTGCTCTTGGCTTTACCCCAACAGGGCGTTTTGGAGAAGGCGATTACGGGTGGCACGGAACAGTTTCTGAAACCCTCACAGTAGAAGAGCTTTCTAGTCGCATTGCATTTGCACTAGGAAGAATGCCTCTTATCGTAGGACCAGAGGAAAGAGAAATCCGCCGCGTTGCATGGTGCACGGGTGCTGCACAGGACTATTTAGAAGATGCGGCCACCTTGGGTGTTGATGCTTTTATCTCCGGGGAAATCTCCGAGAGAACAACCTATATTGCCCGCGAAACAGGTGTCACATACTTCTCCTGCGGACACGATGCAACAGAACGCTTCGGTATACAGGCGCTCGCAAAGAAGATCCTCGAAGAGTTCGGCATCAATGTTCTCTTTATTGATGTAGAGAATCCTGTCTGAAGCCGTCATCAAAACGCAAAAAAAGGGCCTCGAAGTGACCTCCCCTTGTCAACATCGAAGCCCTAAAAATTCGTTAGCCACTCGGCACACAAACTAAATTACATCAGGCGGGTCAGCCTTAACTCTTTCCCGTGCTCTCCTCTAAGCCGCGAGAAAGAACCCTTCTGGAGAAAGTACGATGCATTTGAGTGGTTCGTGTTCGCGTGCTTTCTGAAACTAACGATTTTTTATCCCCTCTCTCTTTTATTTCCTCGTAAATGACTATACCGTGTCTTTAAGGATTATTGGGGGTCTTCTTATTTCGTACTGTAATTAAGTAATTACCCTAGTACGCGGTCCCCGTGGAGGACACTCGAGTCGTTTAGATTGCGGCAAAAGCCGTAGCCTTTGCCGCAATCTTCCCAGAGGAAAAAGCTCTTTACTTAGAAGCGATAGTTGACACCAACCTTGCCACCAAAGGCCTTAGAACCACGCT
>CAZHBC010000209.1:0-1537 GCA_964530715.1 uncultured Sutterella sp.
GTGCACGTTGTGCAGGGCGAGCGGGAGATTGTTGATAAGTGCCGGTCGCTAGCAAGGTTTGAGTTGCGAGGCATTCCGCCCATGGCAGCTGGAAACGCCAGAATCCGAGTGACGTACCGTATCGATGCTGATGGAATCCTCTCGGTTTCTGCTCGTGAGCAGAAAACGGGTGTTGAGGCCTCCATTCGTGTAAAGCCTTCCTATGGCTTAGGGGATGAAGATATTGTCCGCATGCTAAAAGAGGGAAATGAAGCAGCCGCCTCTGACTTGGAGGAGAGAAAACTCCGAGAAGAGACAGTCGAAGCAGAACGCATCCTTATTGCAACGGACTCTGCTCTTAAGGCCGATGGTGATTTACTTAACGCCAAAGAGCGCAGTGCCATTGATAAAGAAATCGAACTCTTGCGTGCTACGATTGCCGAACGCGATGCAGAAAAGATAAAGGCACAAAACGCCGCTCTTGTTGCTGCGACAAGTGAATTTGCCGCACGTCGTATGGATAGATCCATTAGACAGGCTCTCGCGGGACAGACACTCAATAACATTTAAAAGGAGACCAGTCATGCCGACAGTTACAGTTATCGCGAATGCGATCTGCCCAGAGGGCGCAAAATTTACTGCCGAGCCAGGAGAGAATCTTGGCCGTGCCATGGTCTCTCACGGTGTGAAACTCCCTCACGCCTGTGAATTTAACGGCGGGTGTGCAACCTGTCACGTCTATGTGAAAAAGGGTTTTGATAGCCTTTCTGAACCAAGTGATGCAGAACTCGATAGGATTGACATGGCCTTCGATTCAAAGCCTGAGTCACGACTTGCCTGCCAAGCGAAGATTGGCACAGAGGATATCGAAGTGGAAATTCCAGTGCGCAATCGCAACATTGTTGGGGAGTAGGGCGAATGGCACTTTCTTGGACTGATGCAGAAGAGATTGCAATAGAACTCACGGAGAAGTACCCAGAAGTTGATCCTCTGAAACTCCGTTTTACGGAACTTCATGAGCTTGTCACGAAGCTCCCGGACTTCAAAGACGATCCCGAGAAGAGTAACGAAGCAAGACTTGAAGCAATTCTCACGGCTTGGCTCGATGAGCGGGACTAGAAGGTCTCTAGCGTCGTTAAGCCGAAGTGAACGCGTAATAAAAAAAGAGAGCGAGTCTTTGACTCGCTCTCTTTGCCCTTAAGCCACCAAAAATGAGCATCGAGGAAGGAGAAAAAGATGCTCAAGATTAGGAGGTATTTCTGAGATAAACCTGGAGGGGGATTAATCTCGGAAGGTATCATGCAACCATTTCCATACAAAATCCATGGAAAGTTCTTAAACTGATCGTTAAATAAAATTTAACGATTTATATGCCTATTAGATAGGCATCAAGGAGGATTTTTTTAGTGCAAGATGAGCGCTTTGCTTCGGAGAAGCACAGGCCCTATAAGAATGTAGCGACAGCAGGTGTGTGATCGCTCGGCCGTTCTTTCGTGCGGGGCAACTTATCTACGGTGATGCTCTGAAGACGGCTTGCTAGGGCGACGCTTGCGAAGAT